>JASLVU010000142.1 GCA_030741225.1 Candidatus Poseidoniaceae archaeon
GTTTTATGCCATCAAATTCTAATGTATGTCCTGCATTAGGTCCCCCTTGGAATCTAGCAATTATATCGTAGTTTTTTGTTAAAACATCTACAATTTTACCTTTTCCTTCATCTCCCCACTGGGCACCTAGGATTACTGTGGCTGGCATTCAACTCTCCTCGAACCTTTGCCCTCGCGTACCGTCTTTGAACTATGCGATGCAATTCCTGCAAAATGAGTTTGGAGAATCAGCTTCATATCCCAAAAATAGACAGCAAAAGATTTTTTCACTCGATTGGGCATTATCTGCGCCTGCTTTGTGACTGGATTGCGACCAAAAAAAACAACCATTTATAATCACTCATGTAACATTCGTGTTTGTTGCCCCATCCGGAAACCACAGTGTAAAACCGCTAAGCGCAGTTTCAGCCACGGTGAACATCCCATAACAGGGATTATATACCACGGTAGACAACTATGTAACCAGAGGTTAATAACATGAAATCACATCAAGAAGGGAATTCTGGCGATAGACCAAACAGAAGACAAGACGCTGGTGCGAATCGAAGCGGAACAGGCGTAATCCGTCGAACACTTGAAGGCCACACGAGACCGTGTGAAGACTGCGGTGCAATCGACTGGCAACTCGATGACAGTAGAGGCGAAATCACCTGCAACAGCTGTGGCCTAGTTGTCGAAGAAAACGTCATTGACCCTGGTGCAGAATGGACCAACAGAGATCGAAGTCAAGACCGATCTCGTGTCGGTCAACCACTCACATATACGCTTGCCGACAAAGGTTTGAACACAACGATTGACGTACGAGACCTCAACACTGGCAGCGCAGGAAGACACGGCATCTCTTCACAATCTCGTAGAGAATGGCGACGACGTCGAGTGATTGACGAGCGCTCCAAAACCCGAAAAAGCCGAGAAAGAAACCTCGTGCGTGCTAACCAATTCATCCGTGACTTCTCGGGTCTTCCAAAGCCTCTTCAAGAAGAATCTGCTCGTCTCTATCGTAAGTTGTCCAGTGAAGGTTTCGTAACTGGACGTTCTATTGCAGGTGTGACTGCAGCGTGCTCTTATCTTGTGGCACGGCAAGAGAACTTACCTCGTCAAATAAGCGAGATTTCCGAGGCTTTTGATGTCAAGGAAAAGGAACTCTCACGTTTGATTCGACAAGTTTCACGTCGACTCAATCTCCACAAGATTTCATCTCCTGACCAATATTTTGACAAGTTCATTTCAGACCTGCAATTACCTCCGGGTATCCACACACAACTGGATCACCTTTGGAATGTGATTAAGCCTCACGATGAGTTGTGGCAGGGCAAGAAACCAATGGGTGTTGCCGCTGCGCTTCTCTACAAAGTGGCCAATGAATCCAGCTCTCCACGAACCCAGTCAGAGGTTTGTCAAGTCGCCAATGTTTCCGAAGTCACCCTCCGAGGATTACTTCGCTTAATTGAAGGACTTCTAGGGCAACTTGGAGAAGTTTCAAAACAGTGATTTCTTTTGATTCATTGCAGAAACTTGATGAATTGCAATCTGTGGCGGTAAAACATGGGATTCAAAGCGAAAGCTCGCAAGCACAAAGCCGATTCGGGTGAATCTGAAAAGACCCGCAAAAAGTCCGCTTCAAAACAAGGAGAAATTCCATGCGGCGTGAAATCATGCGATGGTTTTGCCGACAAGAGCCTCGGGGGCCGATCCCTTTCAATTGACAATGCGATTGATGTTTGGGGAAGCAGCGGCTACACCGAAAGAAAAGGACGTGTCCGTGTTTGCAAGAGTTGCTACCGCAAGTGGAAAAAAGAGAACAAGTCTGAAGACACCTACTGAAAACTTCACTTTCAGTTTTCACCCAGGGGTGGGGGTAAAGACAGTGTACCGAAGGCTCTGATTCCAAATGTATGAACAACAGAACAGTCATTCGAAGCCTCGTCACAAACGAGGGAAGCATTGTGGCGATGGATGAAGGAACCATAGCATGGAGACCATGCATTGGAACACGGACGCAAATCAAACTCGAGGCACTGGCTACTGTGCTCCTTGCAGTCAAAGGACCGAATGAGCGGTACGACAGTGTTGTTGTAGGAGATTCTACAGGAGGAATTAGTGTGCTCTCACTTCCCCGACTTGAAAAAATAGACAAATTTGTCGTTGATGGAGGCATTGTGCGTTCAGTTCATGCTGTAAGTCCAAATGGTCAAAAATTCATGGCTGCGACACAAGATGGGAGCGTATGGGTTGTGGGTTCAGAAGTTCCAGGCCGCTGTGTGAAATTATTCAAGCACTCGGGTCCGGTAACGAGTCTGCGCATTGATGGAGAATCCATACACATACAGAGCGGTTGGAACAGGCAAACATACGATTGGTGCGGTGAAATGAAAGAACATTACGATGGCAATGAGAAATTTCTCATCAAGCAGAAAGAAAGAGAAAATCGACGTGCACGGATTCTTCAATCAGAACAAATTCGTATGGAGCAGTCACAGCCTCTGATGCTTGACCTCCCTGCACTGGGTTAGAGGCTTTCGTTTTCCTCTAAAGGCCAAGGCGGATGGGGGGTGTACCACAATGCAGTCTGAGCTGGTCGTGGCACGGAAACAGGGACTTGACCGTTGTTTTCAATGCACGATTTGAAAAAATCAATATGCATGTTGAGCACTTCTTTGACATGTCTTTCACCCTTTATTGCTGGACCTTGCATTGGAATAAGCGATTGAGGGTGTAATGCTCGAATCTTTTTGAGGCTGGAAATTACATCCGGCAAACATCCACTCGGTAAATCCCAACGTGTCGGACGATCTGCTCTTGGAAGAAGTATGCCCGTAATCATCATTTTTTGCTCAGGTATCCAGTAACCCATACCATCTGCTGAGTGTCCAGGGAGATGAAGAGATTCTACTTGGCCGTCCCCTAACGCAAAAACATCGCCGTCTTCAACTGCATGAGTTGCTATTGGAGGCATATCCGAATCGAATCTGTTTGCCCAAGTTGTAAAAAAATCACCTGTCTCAAGTGCTGCTTGACCATCAGCGTGTATCCCAACTTCACAATTCTCAAAAGACTCTGAGAGATGTTTCGCACCACCAGAACATGGATATCGCTTACTTGTAAGAAGAATTCTGTCGAGATTCGCTTCCTCTCCGAGAACACCTTTGATCCTCTCTACTTGTAATCCCTGATACCATGAAGTACCTGCATCGATAAGAAGATTACCGATTGAACCCTCTATCACCACGAGATTGGTATCGTGATGTATCGCAGGCAAGCGAAGTACACGCATGCTGAGGCCTATAGCCACTACTCCTTCAACATACTTACAAGGCCTTCATGGAGGCATATCATGAAGAATATCTCCTCCAGTGACTCGGTTGCGGTTAAATAGGGGAAGCGAGTCGCCAACCCATGGCACGATTCCCTGAAGCAGAGGAACGCTTGCTTCGCGTGAAAATTTGTATGAAGTGCAATGCACGCAATGCATGGAGAGCTGCTCGCTGTCGAAAGTGTAGTTACAAGGGCCTTCGTCCGAAGAATGTTGAGCGTAAGGGTGCATGATAAGCACACTAGTTCACTTCAGCTCAATCCAAAAGCGGGCATAAGTATAGCCATCGGATCTCCGAATAAGCATAGTGGCAATATTGCTGGAAACAAAAACACCAGAAGTGGCAACTTTTGGCTAACCCAAACGTGATGTACACCTTCCTGTTCGAGTTCATTCAATTTTTCAACGACCTCCTCTTTGCTGGGAGACCTACGAGGGGCTCGTTTGCTGTGGTAAACTTCTCGCTGGCCATCTGGTTTTTCAACAAATGAAGTGAGCAACCAAACGTGTCTGTCGAGGACTTCGGTTCGTGGAATGTAAAGTGCATGCCAAGCCATTGACAAGTCACGTAGACTTCGAACATTTCCACGCATGAGATTAAGTGAAAACAAAACAATTGGAATGAGGAGGAATGAAAAACCACCCCACATCAACAGCGCAAATGCTGGTGGAAGAGCGAACAATGCATTTTCTGTGTGTTCTGGGTAGAAAAGAGGTAAACTCGACCAATTCGGCAAGAGAATCGCTACCCACATCAATGCTTTGGCATCAGCGCCGCCATGCAGCATTCTCAATCTCCACGCCAAATCAATGATGAAGATGAGTGGAATGACGGCAAACGTCGACCACCAGAGAGCACCAAGACCTTGTTGGTTGCCAAGAAGTACATCGAGAGGGTGAACATTTTGATAACTATAGGCTCCATAGACCAATCCAAAAATGCTTACAATATACCAAACCGATACAACTTGGTCTGTTCGAGAACCTGCCCGAATATCATCGATAGTTGGCCGGCCAAGAACAGCACCACTCGCATAAGCCACTGCCGCTGAGGCAGTAAGATAGATTGTCCAATCAGCACCTTGAACCATCAAATCAAGGGCCCAAAGGAAGAGAGCTGGCTTAATCCAAACCATCCAATGCTCATTTTTAACGCGACGTTCTTTGTGATCCATCCAAGCGGCCCATCCCATTCCGAGGAGTAAAGTGAAAACTCGACTCCACCCCAG
>JASLVU010000143.1 GCA_030741225.1 Candidatus Poseidoniaceae archaeon
ACAAAACAATACTGCTCATAGTCTGGCCAACAAGGACATTGTATTAGATGTAGCGTGTCCTTATTGCCGATCTAACCATTGTTGACCATAATGCTTCCATTGCTCCATAGTCCAACCATTTGGCAGACCTGTTGGGGGAAGAGGAGGGCCGGAATGAAGCGACGCAGGGGCTTTTTGAGGGGGTAAAGCAGCGGGCGCTGGCTGAACAGTAGGCGTAGGCATGGGTAAAGCAGGTGAAGCGACTGGAAGAGGGAGTTTTGGTAGTGGCAAGTTTGTCTGTGGAGGCAAACCTGCTGGAGGCATTCCAAGTGGGAGCGAGCGTTGTGGAGGGAATTGAGCAGGAGGGAGCCCTGCTGGTAATGCAGTTGGACTTGGTACAGCCGGCATGTCCAATGACTGAGCAAGGGCGGCAGCGATTTCGTCAGCAGAAACCTCACCGCTTGCGATTTCATCAACCGCATGGCCAATGTCCAAGGCTTCGTTTCGACGAGTGCCTTGGTGGTCAGGATTGACAAACGCATCCGGGGCAATCATCTGGTTCCCGGAATCCGATAACTCTCCACTCTTTTTCATCCTCAAGGCGAAGATGAGAGAAACAACGAACAACAAGAGAATTCCAGGTGCTGTGACGTAAATAGGTAGACTACTGAAGAGTCCCTCGGAACCCTCAGCAGACTCAACCGAGGTATCTATCGAAAGAACTCCGAGTGTGCCTCCATCTGAACTTAATGAAATGGTCGATTGGACGAAGCCCTTCACCGCATTATCCTTGGGTGTTACTGTGATGCTTACAACAAGGGACTCGCCAACAGCCAATTCATTAATTGATTCAGGATTGCTGGAAATAGTCCATGCATCAGAAACATTGCCATCATTCTGCAAAACATCGCTGATTAATTCTCCGGAGAGAGGAATGTTTCCATCGTTTCGTATCACGATATTTTGGCTCACAGATTCACCTCTCGAAATTGAAGTAAATGGAGCGATTGATGCGTCTTCGACAGTAATATTCGCATACATTGACTCAAGAACTGCAACAACGACTGTAACCGATGATTGGACGATACGACCGCTGTTAAACCCGGAAACAGTAACGACAAGTGTGAATGCCTCATCGGTTGCGTCCGTTCTTGGTGGTGGAATGAGCCCCAATCGTACAGTTCGTTCCTCACGCGGTTCAATATATGTACTGGGATTTGTAAATCCTACAAACCAATTATCTGCTGGAAGACTGTTACTCCAATTCAACGTCAACGGGGCATTGCCAGTATTTTTAACAGTGAATTCCCCGAATGAAAATTCTGATGAAATTGAAGTGTTGATGACCCCCGATTCTGGTCCTTGAAGATTCATTGAGAGGTCATCACGTACTTTCAAAACCGTCGTGTTTGAAACAAAAGATTGTGCATTTCTTTCGGTTCGTATGACGAAGTTATTGGCTTCGCCTTCTTCAGCGACTTGAGGAACACCAATCGTAAACTGTATCGTCGCAACCTCGCCTCCTAGCAAGGTCAACGAAACCTGCCTGCTGTCAGTTTGTGTCAAATAACTCACTTGAATCGGCCACTGAGGGTTACTGGGCTGGATTTGAACATCCAAATCAATCTCAGTGTTTCCGGTGTTTTCCACCGTCATGTTCAATTGTACCTGCTGTCCGCTATCGACCAGTACATTGCGATTGTTTGCTGATGGGCCGATGGGGCCAATATCATCATACAAATCGGTATCAAAGGACTCTTGAGGTAAGACCAAAACTTCGACGGTTTGGGTAAAGTTTAGACTTGAGTCGGTGGGAGAATTGACGGTACAGGTTACCGTGTCAAAAGATCCTGCAGCAGGAACACCGTTTGATACCGGAGGCACCCAAATCTGAATGAGCATTGGCAGAGATTCTTTGATGTTCAAAGGCTCAAATTCTAGGGTAGAAGAATTTGAATTTCCGAGCATAATTTGCCACCGTTTACTTGACTCACATGCGACAGTATATTGAGCAGGCTTGTTGCCAATATTCATCACTGAAATTGAAAAACCAGTGGATTCTCCTGGGGCTGCAGAAAGTCCAGTGATTCCGGCTGCACCTATGTTAACATCGGTTACTTCGGGTACAATGATAGTTATTCTCTGCGTATGAGAGACAGTAGGCTGCGTCTGATAGCGCGCAGTAATATCAACTACGAACGTTCCTGCTCTTGCGTAGCGCGGTTCTTCTGGATTTGAAAGATCTGCATCATTGTTGTCAAAACGAACGGTGAGCATCTGGTAATCGCCAGAATCTCCTTGACCTTCCAAAACATACGGGCCGGGCAAAGATACCGATTTGGACCACGAGTCCTCAGGAGCCAAAAGGAAATCAGGCCTTCCGGGTTGAGGGACTTGTACACTTGTTACAGACAGGGTTACGTTTTTTTGTCCTGTACCCTCATGAAGGATATGGATTGGTACATCCATGCCGGTTTCGTTCCAAACATCGAAAACATGAATTGCAGATGCAGCTCTATCTTCTGGAGAAACTGGAGCATTACCAAGAGTATCGAGTGCTACCACCCGAACACCAAGTGCTGTAACCTCGATGTCTTGCTCCCATACATTGTTGTCAATTCCGCTCACTCCATCGTTAATTTCAACCACTTGATTGAGGGTATCAATACTTAATCGCATGGAATGCGTACCAGTGGTTGTAAACTGGTGTTGAATAAGAAGAGAATCAATCTTACCAGCCTCAAGGGCCGGTCTGTCTGCATCATAAAGTAGCTCACCCGTCGTCGTATCCTCAAGAGTGACATGGAACGAACCGGTGCCAAGCGTGCCTTGATTTATCCAACCAAGTTGTAGAGAGATAATATCGTTTTTCAGAGGTTCAAGTGATGATGGGATAATACTTCCATTGTAAGTTGCTAAATCAGATTGTGGTGTTAATGTAGCATTTGCAACGACGACTAAACTGAACATTTGTGCAGTTCCACCACGATGGGCTACTTTGATTTGCCATTGTCCGGATGTAGAAAGTACGCCAGGATTCACTTTGATTCGTTCGACATTGTTTACTTGATCCGGACTACCCCCGGTTGTTGAAACACCCGACGCAAAATCATTTCCAAACCATTCATTACCCATAGGGTCCACGAAAATTAGGTCAAGATTGTTAACCAATCGAGGCGATGATTGGGCAGCATTAGCACTGCCTTGTTCATCTGTCCAAGCCAGCGTAATATCGACACCATGGCTTGGGTCTAAATCAAATTGATACAGCAGTCCAAATCCTGCATTCAATGTCTTACTGTGGTCATAAAACGTGTCAAGTTCGAGGTTTCCGTCTTTCGGCATTACAGTTCGCTCGAGATTAATTTGCCCCCATCCTTCTTGCGCATTTGGAATGTCCTGAACACCCAAATCAGTAGCTCCGTTGATGACTGCCGCTTTAATGAGTGAGGCAGGAGGGGAATTGATTCCTACCTGTTCACGTAAAAATTCACGAACCAAGGCAGTCGTACCCCCAGCGATTGCAGTTGCATGTGAAGAACCTGAGAGAGACATGTACAAATTCGTAGTTCCATCAGAATGCGTACCAGTCGCACATGAAATCCCACTTGGTGCTTTTGCTTCTTCTGCTAGACCTGAGCAAATACTCATTCCAGGAGCGACTATATCAGGCTTAATGCGCCCATCGAGGCTTGGCCCTTGACTGGAAATGTTCGCAACATTTCCTGCGCTTGAGCCGGTGTCGGAGGTCCCAACTGAGAGAACATTCTTTGCAGTTGAAGGTGCAGTAACTTGAGAGGCACCCTGGGAACCTCTGTCGCCTGCAGAAAACAAAGGTAATACCGTATTTTTGTCGTGAACCAGAAGATCTACAGAGCGCGAATCAGCGGTGTAATGGCCGTAATTCCCATTTGAACCCCATGCGTTGATAGCAATGCGTGCAGTCTTTTGTTCAGCATCACTAAGCATGTCGTAGATTGAACCTATTCGACCAAAAACACCTGTCGGGTCGTGCTCTAAAGCATACATGACTAAGTCTGCAGATGGGGCGATACCTTTGGCCGTGACATCACCTGTTCCATCACCAATGGCAGACAGAGCGATGTGGGTGCCATGCCCTGAGTTTGAATCAATTGGAGATGGGTCGAGGCCGAAATTCGTGTACACGCCTGCAACACGTCCAACCACATCTGGATGATCTTGGTCAAGGCCAGTATCAGTAATTGCGATGGTTTCTCCTGAACCATCGAGCGTGAATGGGGCATTGGTTGAAACCTCATTGAGACCAACTATTCCTCCAGCTACAGCGTTATGAAGCGTGAGACCAAACGCTGGCTCACTCCAAAGTACACGGCCATCGTTGATGACGTTTTTCACGAAGATTTCTTGCATTAAGGAATTCACCTTAACCTCGCAAAGTCCAACACCGCACCATGCTTCATCTGCACCCATCTTTAACAAATCAAACGAAAGAGCCTCTAATCCAGCAACTGCAAGGTCAGAAGT
>JASLVU010000144.1 GCA_030741225.1 Candidatus Poseidoniaceae archaeon
CGATGAGCTTGGATTCACGAAAATCGAAGTTACCCGAGTTGAAGGTCTCTCGGATGATTTGGACGGAACGAGAAAAATCATTGCGAGGATTTTGCAAATGTCCTCAAACGAAGGCTTGAACGGTGATGCGTGATGTTTACTGGAATCGTTCAAGGTGTTGGCACCGTTGTTGAAGTCATTGAGAAGCAAACAATTCACACTCTGCGAATTGAAATTCCGGACACGAAAGACTTGGCAATCGGTGCAAGTGTTTCCATTGACGGGGCCTGTCTCACCGCTGTAAAAATCCAAGGTTCTGTTGTTGATTTCGACGTCATTCCTGAAACACTTCACCGCACAACATTGGCTCATCTTTCGAGCGATAGCAAGGTGAATGTTGAGCGCTCGCTAAAATTTGGAGATGAAATTGGTGGGCATTTGCTTTCAGGACACATCATGGGAATGGGAATGATCCATTCAAAGATTGAAAACGGCGAAGGTGTTGATTTCCAAATTTCAATTCCTGTAGACTTGAGCAAATATATTATGGAAAAAGGATACATTGCCATTGATGGAATCTCCCTCACCATCGGATTGATTCAAGACGGAAACTTTGCTCTTCATATCATCCCCGAGACTTTGCGACTCACAACTCTAGGTTCGAAAAATATTGGAGATGCAGTAAATTTAGAAATTGATTCAACAACGCAAACAATTGTATCGACTGTTGAGCGAGTAATGGAACAGAAAGGAGCTGAATGAATGTCAAATATTGCCATAGTTTGTGGGTCATTCCATAAATCGGAAATAGAACAAATGCTGGAATGGGCCAGAGATGAAGCCAAGAATCTCGCTCTCGATATTGTCGATGTGGTTTGGGTTCCCGGTGCTATGGAAGTACCTCTTGCTGTTGACAGGCTTCTCGCAGATGATGAAATCGAGGGGGTTGCTTGCTTGGGAATTATTGAGAAGGGCCAGACACAGCATGGTTTAGCAATGGGACAAGCTGTGATTAAAACAATTTTAGAATTGCAATTGGTTCACGAAAAACCAGTCGGTTTAGGAATAATCGGGCCTGGCGCCGAGCCAGAGCATATCGGGCCTCGCCTTGAGCCACACGCACGGGCGGCGGTATCTGCAATTTTGAGCATGGTAAGATAGAGGTCTCATTTTGGAATCTTTCAGATTATCACAACTGAAGACTAATCCCTTGGTTCGTGGATTTATTTTGTTCTCAATTTTCCGTGCCTTTTACGGAATTGGAATCTTAGCAGTCACTTATTTTTTATCAACATCAGCACAAGCACCTTGGCCGGTTTCGGTAGGATTTTTATTGTGTTCCATGGTGTTTTCACGATGGCTGTTCAAGAAAATAAAGAATTTCAAAAAGCAAGACTGAAACTTAATCGCGCTGGCTTGATTTGAAATGAGATGATGTCAAGGTTCAAGTGGTGAATCCTGTCGTACAAACTTTGTAGGCGGAATCCATGTCATCAGTTCACAATGTAATCATTATTGGGTCAGGTCCTGCTGGATATACTGCAGGTTTGTATGCGGCCCGCGCAATGCTTGACCCTCTTATGTTTGCAGGCTACATGTCGGGTGGACAACTCATGCTCACCTCCGATATCGAGAATTTCCCAGGTTATCCTCAGGGAATTGGTGGTCCTGAAATGATGATGCAATTAAGGGAACAATCGGAACGTTTTGGTCTGGAAGTTCGAGACCAAAATGTCGAATCGGTCGACCTTTCCGAGCAACCCTTCAAAGTCGTGGTTGAAGGTGAAACATTCCTTACAAGAGCAATCATTGTCTCTACTGGGGCTGAGTCAATATGGCTGAATGCTCCCGGCGAAGAAGAACAAAAAGGTAGAGGAATTTCGACCTGCGCAACTTGCGATGGTGCGTTTTTCAAGAACGAAGAAGTGATGGTTGTCGGTGGGGGCGATTCTGCCTGTGAAGAAGCGACATTTTTGACGAGATTTGCATCGAAGGTCACGCTTGTTCACCGAAGAGATGTGTTCAAAGCCTCGACAATAATGTATGAGCGAGCTGCGAATCATGAAAAAATAGAAATTAAAACATTCCGTCAAGTCAAGGAATGGCTTTCCGACGAAAAAGGACTCACTGGTGCCGTTCTTGAAGACCCACGAGATGGTTCGACAGAAACTATCGATGTAAGTGGAGCGTTTATTGCCATTGGTCACAAACCAATCACAGGTTTTCTTGGAGGTCAAGTTGAAGTCGATGGTGAAGGCTACATCCTTCACAAAAAGCATACTATGACCTCGGTTGAAGGCGTGTTCGCTGCTGGAGACGTTGTGGATACGCGATACAAGCAAGCAATTACTGCAGCAGGCATGGGATGCCAAGCAGCAATCGATGTTGAAAAGTGGCTTGAAGATCAGCACTGATGTGCGTTGCTTACTTTTCCTTCTTATGGTGAATTTCCAAGGAGGAATTTGGTGACAAGAAAATGGAGCTCCATGTGGGTCGCTTCACATCTTTCTCTTCATTGACGAATGAACGTACAAACATTGAGAATAAATCCAGAAGAACGACGACAACGAAGATGACAAGAATGAATGTCATGACTTGCTGGTACATGAACAGACCAATGTAGTAACTGAGGTAGTATCCTATCCCTCCAGCACCCACGAGGCCAAGTACAGTTCCATGACGGAAATTGTATTCAAACATGAACAAGAGTTGGCTTAACAGTCCATTACTTGTTTCAGGAATGACGACAAGTAAAGTGATTTCACTTCGAGACAGCCCCATAGCTCGTGAGGCTTCAAGCGGTTCACTTCGCATTCCCTCCATTTCTTCATACTGTAATTTTCCAAGATACCCAATGGTGTAGAATGTCATGGCAAGAACTCCTGCAAGGGGTCCAAGACCTACAATGGCAATGAAAATCACTGCCCAAATCAAACTCGGTAGGCTTCGAGTTGCAGCCATAAAGATTCGAACAGGGTACGAAATGGCCGCAGGGACTAAGTTTTTTGCAGCAAGTGGAGATAACAGCATCGAACCGATAAATCCAAACACAGTTGCTACGAAGGCCATCTTCATAGTTTCAATCATTCCGATATAAACTTTCGAACAGAAGAATCCAATGGAGGATTCACAAACTGGGTAAGAACGAGCCTCAAGTAAAGTCCAATCGGGAGGCCACAAATCATCCTGCCAAAAATCCACAAGCGTTTCTCTTCCTCCAGAAATGGCAGACCAATCTCCAGAAATGAGATTGTTTAATGTGAGTACCGAAAGCAGCAGAAGTGATATTCCGATTAACATGAATCTGTTTCTTCGAGTGATCATTCTTCCTCACCTCCTTGGATAAATTGCTGCACAAGCTCACCTTCAATCAGTCGAAAGATACGATTTGAAAGTTGAATTGCGCGTTCGGTGTTGTGCTCTACCAAAATCATCGCAGCACCGCTTTCTTTGACATAATCGATAACAGATTCAACGACAATTTGTATATTGTCTTCGTCAAGTTCACTCAGGAATTCATCAGCTAGAAGAATTTGAGGTCGCTGTGCAAGTGTTCGAGCAGTCGCCACTCTTTTTTGTTGACCACCGGATAGTCTACGTACAGGTTCATTCCTTTTCTCAGTCAAACCCATTTGCTCAATAGCAATCTCCACTCGTTCGTTTCTCCTGCCTATCCAAGTCATAGGCTCTTCTCGAAATGATGTACCTGCTCGGGCACCTAAGCCGACATTATGATTCACACTCGCGTGATGCACCAATCCCAACTTTTGCGGGATATATCCGAGTCCTCCTCGCTTCTTCACATTCAGATTGACCCTACCGTCCAACGGTGCAACGAGGCCGGCAATTGTTCGTAACAATGTGGTTTTACCAATTCCAGATGCACCAATGATTGAAACGATTTCACCAGGGTACATTGTTAGACTTATGTTGCTGATAAGGGGCTCCTCGTAACCGATGGACAGCTGTTCCAACTTGAGAAGGAATTCAGTCTCTCCATGGTCCAAATTTAAGCCCCCCTAAATCAGCGAAAAGACTCTTGCTTTTATGTTGATATGTTGAGCGGAAATTTAACTTTCATCAGCAAGTTGCATTCGCGCTTTTTTTGCTAAGTCAACGATTGAAGTTCTCAGTTCGTCTGCGCTAATTCTGTGCGGGAACGAATTGTAGACATACCGCTCCGGATGGATTGATTTGATGACGGTGCCTCCAGAATCAATGCTCACCATCTCCGCTTTTTCACTCTCGATGTGATGGAATGCTTTGCAGATTTGAATCATTGAGTCTTCGTGGTCTTCATTCATGTGTTGAACAGCTCCATGACTTACTTCTTTGACATCGTTGCCAAGCATTTTATCCAACAAGTCTTGCCCTTTTACCCAACAAATCTTTCCGAAGCCAGCAATGTAGCGTATGTAATGAATTTCGTTCATGAGGTAAAATGAAAAATTGTGTGTTCGCAGATACAATTCTGCTTGTGGCACTCGTTCACGGTACCGTG
>JASLVU010000145.1 GCA_030741225.1 Candidatus Poseidoniaceae archaeon
AGCGTGAAATTGAAATTAAGGCAGTTACGACTCATGAACTCCAATTTTCTGAATTAAAACATGGAGAAAATGCGTATTCACCTTGGGTACAAGTCCCTGACTTTCAGGGACCTGGTTGGTTTTGTGATGTCGTGTTTGACATATGATTTTGAGGTGATTCGATCCTTATTCTGTTACCGAGATAAAACCCAATCGTGTTAAAAATCAAGTCCATGATTTTATTTCCGAATTCTTCAACAGCAAATTCAAATGGTAAATAAAGCTCAAGAACTTCCCATCCAATACTAAGAAAGAAAAACAATCTCCAACTTTGGAATATATATCTGCTCGCATAAAACCAAATGAAAAAATGGCTTATTGAGTAGAGATTGACAAAGGCCATGATTCTACCTCAAGTGGGAATTCCAATGGTGGACATGCGCTCTCCTCGACCTAACCCACACACTTCCTCCATCCCGTTACCCCACAGCACCCATGGCTCCGAGTAGGGCTGCTCCGTTCCCGGCCTGACCTATTCCCCCGGCTATCCGATTCCTGTTTCCCTCCGGAAACAGTTCACAGCACCCGAGTCATGTGGGGGCGAGACATCAACGTCCGCATGCAGAAACCAAGGAGCCGCTTTCGCCGCCCAAAGGCGTTCAGCCCACCATGAAGACGATTTGTGGTACAGGGTACGCCTAGCTCCCCACCTATCCCATACAGCCCTAAGGTCAAATGTATTTGAACGATACCCAGGCGCATTCCTCAATTCGTTTCTGGAATAGTTGCCTCTTCTTCATACTTAGAAGGGCATGAGGTTTTGATTATATCTGCCTCGAAAATATACTCTCCATCGATGTACCTCAATACGCCTTGAGCGTAGACAGTACGGTTATCTCCAAGACCATTTGAGACTGATGCATCGATGTAATCGATAACGAGAGTGGAATCATCCCCATGAAGAATAAATACACTAGCATTTGAGTCAATACTGCCATCGAGAACTTCACCTCGCAAAGCAATTTCTTTGTCGACATATTTCGAGGGTGTAATCATTACCTCATCAACTGAGCGAGTTGGTTCTGGAGATTGAATCAAGAGAACTCCCAACAATCCCAATGTAATCACCGCGCCCAAGAAAAATATCCGAACACGTCGAGAGAACATCGTACCAACTCTACGAATTTTGGCGGTGTGAAAAACCCACCGCTTCTTGAAGTGTAGAAAATCCGTGCGATTTCAACTTCTTTTCCAACCCATTGACTATCGACTTTGTGAGCGACGGACCTTCAAAAACAAATCCGCTGTATGCCTGTAACAAAGATGCACCTGCGCCAATCTTTTCCCAAGCGTCATCCACTGACGAAATTCCCCCAACACCGACGATTGGCCAATCTCCATCTGTTAACGAGTAAATTTGGTGAATTATATCTGTAGAACGCCGCTGAAGGGGAGCTCCGCTAAGTCCACCCGATTCAGAAAAAACCTTACTGTCGGTTCGAGATGTGCTCCTCTGTGAGATATCTGGTCGTTCAACTGTTGTGTGTGTGGCAACGATGCCGTCACATCCTGCAGACCGTGCTGTGTTTACTACTGCAAGAAGTTGGTCTTCAGTCAAGTCGGGTGCGATTTTAACTAAAATTGGTTTTGTATTGCTATCGGAATTTTCCGACATATCGTGATTTACTTTTTTACAAGCCTCGATGATTGATTGCAAAGCACTATCATGTTGCAGTTCTCGCAAATTAGGAGTGTTTGGTGACGAGACATTAATGACAAAAACATCACAATAAGGCCATAGCCTCTCCATGGATGTAGCGTAATCTGTTGGTGCTTGTTCTAATGGAGTCGTCTTTGATTTACCTAAATTTGCCCATAAAGGGATAGACAAAGATTTTGATTTGGAAAAAAAGAGTTCCAGTTTGGCCGCAATTTTTGAACTGCCGGGATTGTTGAAGCCCATTCTATTGACCAGTGCCTTCGAGCGTGATGCACGAAACATTCGAGGTTTGGGGTTACCAGCCTGTTCGTGTTCGGTAACGCCTCCAATTTCGACAAATCCAAGCCCAAGTGCATCCCATCCTAGAAGAGCCTCAGCCCGCTTGTCGAGGCCAGCAGCATTGCCAAAGGGGTGCTTGTAATTCTGGCCAAAACAATGTATTGAAACATCTTTCCGTGGTCGGTAAATCAAGGAAAGAAGGGAACGGGTTACTGGATTGGAACTGAAAATGCGAAGCATACGTAAAGCACGTGAATGGGCTTTTTCTGAATCTTGAAGTCGAAGGGTCGGGCGTGCAAAGATTCGATACCCGATGCCCATACCATACGCTCCAATCGGTATCCTTCAAGACTTCCGCCCCATCGGACAGATTATGCGCATTGACGAGCCTCTATGGCCAGTGGTCAGAGAAACTGCTCGTCAAATATTGAGAGTTGAGAATCTTGTACTAGCATTTCCGGATAGATGTGTCAAAGATTTTGAGAAACTTTTACTCGATATGAGCGACTTCCAGCCAGCTAAAGTTGCTTTCCCTTCGTACATTATCCACAGCACGGAAGATGTAAAAATTCATCAGAATTCTGATAACAGCAGTGATGAAAGTCTTGTTGCATACATAGGACTTACAGAACCAGAGATAGATGTACGCTGGGTCAAAATGAATATTGATGAAGGATGGGGGGAGATTCTCATTGCATGTCGAGAATTGCTAGAAGCAGGCTATCCAGGATGCATTGGTTGCGGCGGCCCTAATTCTGAATTGCCTTGGGATGAGGCAAAGAATAGAGCCAATCTTCTTTAGACAAAATTGTATCTAAAAGAGTTCAGATACAAAGTATCTGATGTCATTGTCCAGTAGTGAGAGAGTTCAAGTAGCCTCGGCGGTCGGATGTTAAATCATGGGTGTCGTCATCATTGCCGAGAAGCCGAGTGTTGCTAGCGACATCGCAAAGGTACTTGGTGCAAACTCCAAAACCGACACTCACTGGCATGGAAACGACATAATTGTCACATGGGCAATTGGTCACCTTTTGCAGTTAAAGTACATGGATGACTATGATGAAGCATTCAAAGATTGGAGGAAAACAATCGATAGATTACCGTATATTCCGGAGAGCTTCGAGTATAAACCAATAGGTGGTCGAGGTAAAAAGCAACTCACTGCAATCAACAAACTGATTAAATCAAAAGAAGTAGATGAAATAGTCAATGCATGCGATGCTGCTCGTGAAGGGGAGTTGATTTTCCGTACGATTGTCCAGCATTCGAAAACCAAAACAAAGACTTCGAGAATGTGGCTTCAATCCATGACGAAGGCATCCATTCAACAAGCATGGGATGAACGTGCGAGTGGTGAAGAATACAGTGCATTGCGCGATGCTGCATACTCTCGCTCAGAAGCAGATTGGATTATCGGAATGAACGGTTCACGAATAGCTAATTCCTTTCTACCTCGCAAGAAGAACGAAAGGAGTGCAATTTCACTAGGACGTGTACAAACTGCTACATTATCCATGATTGTTCAACACGAACTCGACATACTCAGTCATATTCCTTTGCCATTCTGGCAACTTGAAGCTGTTTTCAAATCAGACGATGCACAATGGCTTGGTAGGTGGGAACGTCAAAATCATATTGATGATCCAAATCAGCCTGACTACAAACCCCATCGTATTATTGAAAAGTCCGAACACGATCGTCTCCTCGGAATTCTTGAATCTGGAAAAAAAGCGACTGTTAAGCAAAGTCAACGCGATTCGAAAGAGAAAGCACCACTTAATTTCGACCTAACGACTCTTCAACGTGAAGCGAACAGTACGTTCGGATGGTCTGCTAAGCGTACGCTTGGTATTGCTCAAGACTTGTATGATAACCACAAACTAACAACATATCCCCGTACTGATTCTAGGCACATACCTGAAGATATGGACGAAGAAATTTCAAAGATTATTCGTCAATTGGGGGCTCAAGATGACTACAACGCTCACTCAACACGAATTGTTAATGATGGTATGAAAAACATTGGTAGAAATTTTGATAATGCAAAAGTTAGTGACCACTTTGCGATTATTCCTACTGGGAAGATTCCAGATACAAGCATGAGTGCTGACCATTCAAGACTTTACGACCTCATTGTTCGGACATTCCTTGCTTCGTGGCACCCTGAAGCCATTTGGGATGTACAGAAAAGAACTGCAACCATTGATGGAGAACAATTTTCTAAGGAAGCACGACAGATAAAAACCGAAGGATGGAGAGCGGTTCGACCAAAGAAACAATCATTACCAGAAGGTTGGAATTCACTCCCTTCAAATCCTTGTGACGGTTCAGTCGAATCTTATGAGTTCAAAGAGGAGCAATCCAAACCTAAAGGACGTCTCAAGGAAGCCGGCCTTCTCCGACTTATGGAACATGCAGGAAAACAGGTCGATG
>JASLVU010000146.1 GCA_030741225.1 Candidatus Poseidoniaceae archaeon
GGATACATCCCTGCCAAAGGTGCTTCCCGAGTACACTTGACTTACGATGAATTCGGGGAGTTGGCTACTTCGGTCGGTCAGAGCTTAGCCGATGCAGGTGTTGCTGGTGGAGAGCGTGTTGCCATTATTCTCGACAACAGCGTGGAATGGGCTGCAATTGCATACGGTGCCAATGGAATCGGTGCTGCTTACACTGCAATGTATACACATCAACATGGCGATGAATGGGCATACATTCTCAACGATTCAACACCTTCGATGCTTGCTGTTGCCAACACAGCAATCCTTGACAAACTTGTCAAACACCTTCCAAGCGATGCGGCAGCATGGCCCCGATGCGGTGTAATCCTTCTTGGTGACGAGCCAGCAAATGAAATCCCTCCAGAGGGAATTGAAGTCCATGCGTGGTCCGACTTTGTAGCAGCAGGTAGAGCCAGCGAAAACACATTCGAAGTTGCAGACGATCCTTTCGCTCTGAACACACTGATTTACACTTCTGGAACAACCGGAAATCCAAAGGGTGTTATGCTCACCAACTGGAACACGTTGTCCAATGTACTTTGTGTTCAATCCGCTTTCAAGGTCTATGTTGGCGATAAAAACGCGGCCTTCCTTCCTTGGGCGCACTCCTTTGGAAGCACCTTCGACCTTCACTGGATGATTCGATGTGGCGTTCACATCAACCTTATTTCTGAGATTACCCGAATTGCGGACGAATGTATTGAAATCAAGCCTGCGGTTCTTTTGGCTGTCCCTCGTGTGTGGAACAAATTCTACGACCGAGTTAACAGCCAATTTAATGAAGCAACAGGTGTCAAGAAATTCCTCATCGGAAAAGCAAAGAAATCTGCGGCCAAGCGGATTGAAAAAGCCGGTGTTGAATGTGATGCTGTTCCTCCATCAGGTTTCTTTGACAAACTCTACGACAAGCTCGTTTGGTCAAAGGTTCGAGCACGTTTCGGTGGTAACATTCGATTCTGTATGTCAGGAGCTGCTGCTCTTTCACCGGATGTTGCCGCTTTTATACAGCAAGTTGGATTCAGTTGCTATGAAGGATACGGGCTTACCGAAACCTCTCCATTGGTTGCTGCCAACGGATGGTCCGGGCCCGGAACTTCAAAACTACGCTGCGTAGGATTGGTTGCGAACGGTGTCAAAGTGACCATCGATACCGATGCCTGGGACGACCCAGAACGACCTGACGAAGGAGAAATCATTGTTCACGGTCCAAACGTTATGCAGGGATATTGGAACAATGAGGCTGCTACCAAAGAAGTCATCATGGAACCTGGCGTGTTCAGAACCGGAGACTTGGGTAAACTTTCATCCGACGGTTACCTCTCAATCACCGGCCGAGTCAAGAGCCAATTCAAGTTAGAGAATGGAAAGTATGTCTCACCGGCGCCTTTGGAAGAAAACCTCAAACTTTCACCACTCGTTGAACAAGCTGTTCTCGATGGACGAAACATGTTGAAGACGTACCTCATCGTTCACCCGAACATGGATGCTCTCAAAGCTGCTCTTTCCAGTGCTGGGGTCGATGCTTCAGGCAGCGATGCTGACATTTGTGGTCGTGCTTCAACTCGTGAGTGGCTTCTTGCTGAATTGAGAGAAAAGAACATGCAAGCACCAACTTGGAAAGGCTATGAAAAAGCTGCGAACATCATCCTCGACCCGGTTGAGTGGACCACAGATAACGATATGCTAACACCTTCAATGAAGGTCAAACTACGTAATTTGTTGACCCTTCACGACGAGGAAATCAAGACCTTTTGAGCAATTGCCTCAACTTAAATCGGCCAAAAAGGGCTGATTTTACGCTTTTTGACGGGAAAGAGGTTATAACCCGTCAAGGTAAACTGTCTTCATGGCAAAACAATTCACAAACTCTGATGCTTTTGTCACCAAACCTGTAAAGAGTTCACTTTACGGCTCAAGGCTGTTTCCTAAAATCATGCAGAAGCCTATTGGCGTTGGGGTTTTTGTTGGTTTTTTGGTTGGTGTTGCAAACACACTTTTCCTTTCAATTCCGTTGTTGTTTTCCGTTCCAGGAGGTATATTGCTCGGGATGACTGTTTGTATCGTTGCATGCCCAGGAATGCGAAGTGAATTGGCACAACACAAAGCAATTCAATTGGAAAACCGTAAGAAATTGATTTCACGAAACGGTCGAAAAAACGTATTTACAACCTACGATTAATCGTCGAGCCCGTATTGGTTGCTGGTCGAATCAGCCAAGGTGTTTATGAGGGGTTGACGAGGGCCGTCAACGGGGGAGAACATGGCACGCCAACTCATCAACATCGAAGGTGTTGACCGAAGTTTCGGTCCAGTCGATGTTTTGCTTGACATTAACCTCTTGGTCCAAGACGGTGACCGAATTGGAATCGTTGGACACAACGGTGCTGGAAAAACAACACTTCTCAACACAATAAGTGAGCAATCACAAGACGTTGGTGATATTGAATTTGCACCAGGAATTCGAATTGCTTATCTTACTCAAATTCGAGACATTGAATCGGATTCAACCATTGAAGAAGAACTCGGCCGTAAGGGTCGACAATTCCAAGAATTGGAGGAAGAGATTGCTGCTATTGAAGCGCAAATGGCCGACCCTGCATTCTATGAGGGCGATTGGGAATCGGTCATGGAACGTTACTCGGAACTGCAACAAACACTTGGAGCAAGCGGAGGTAGTAATGTTGCCAGCATCGCAAAGGCAACACTCGCTCGACTCGGACTTGACAAGCATCCAATGGATATGAAAGTCAGTCAACTATCTGGAGGAGAAAAGGCAAAACTTGCTCTGGCCCGACAACTTGTGGGGCTGGCTGGCGTCGATGTGATGTTCCTTGACGAGCCGACCAATCACTTGGACATTGAGACCACTGAATGGCTTGAAGGATTCCTCAAAGATTTCAAGGGCGCTCAACTCATCGTTTCTCACGACCGATATTTCCTCGACCAAGTATGCACTCGAATCGTTGAAGTAGACAACCTTAGGGCATGGCCGTGGAAAGGAAATTACAGTCAGTTCTTGCGACAAAAAGTGGCAACAGAGGCTGCTTTGGGCGATATGATTCACACCGTTGAGAAAAAAATCGCTGCTACAACCGGCGCACTCAAACAAATGAAGCGTGCGAACAAGTACGACAAATCGATTTCTGCAAAACAAAAGATGATCGAAAGAATGCAACAGGAACTGAAAGCACTCAAAGCTCGTGTACCAAAGAAACGCAAACCGCTGATTCTCAGTTTGGAAGCCATCGACAAAGCAAGCATGGATGTCTTGCAACTTGATGGTGCAACCAAAAAGTACGACGGACTTGAACGTCCTATACTTGACAATCAAGATTTGGAAGTGCGCAAAGGCGACAGAATCGGTATTGTCGGCGGCAATGGACAAGGAAAAACAACGCTGCTGAAACTCATCAACGGTGATGAAGCGTTGACAAGCGGTAAGCGAGACCTCGCACCGGGATGTGAGATTGGTTACTTCCATCAAGACCACGCTACGCTGGATTTCAACCTCAATCCTGTCGAACAAATCCAGAAACTCAGACCGGATTTCCAATACGGTGACATTCGTGCTGCTTTAGGTCGATTCCAATTCTCCAGCGACCAAGTAACTACCAAACTCTCTCAACTCTCGGGTGGAGAAAGAGCTCGTGTGGCACTGCTCAAGTTGTTGCTTGAAGAGAACAACCTCTTGCTCATGGACGAGCCAACCAATCACCTTGACATGGATTCCAAAGACACACTGGAAGAAGCACTGAAAGGATACGAAGGCTCACTGATTACCGTTTCTCACGACCGCTGGTTCCTCGACCAAGTGGTCAATCGCATATGGGAATTGCAAGACGGTGTGGTGACGGTGTATTACGGAAACTACACCGATTACATTCGTGCAAAGAAGGGACTTCCACCGCTTGCTGAAGGCGAAGTTTCCGATATTTGAGCCTCAACTTGCAAGGGCTGATTTGATGAACCAACAGCCAGTGGCATCGGCATGGCCGATGAAGACCCCGTGTTCGAGACGACGACCGGACCGGTCCGTGTCATCACCGCAGCGTCCTTGTTCGACGGTCACGATGCGGCGATAAACGTCATGCGAAGGCTGATTCAATCCTCGGGTGCAGAAGTCATTCACCTGGGGCACGACCAATCGGCAAAAGCGGTTGTTGATTGTGCGGTTCAAGAAGACGCTCACGCCGTTGCACTTACTTCTTATCAAGGCGGTCACGTTGAATATTTCACTTACATTCGACAATTGCTCGATGAAGCAGGATGCGAACACGTGCGGATTTTTGGCGGGGGTGGAGGAACCATTACGCCACCAGAAATTCGAACTCTTCACCAGTCAGGAATATCCAAGATTTACTCACCCGATGATGGACGCACCA
>JASLVU010000147.1 GCA_030741225.1 Candidatus Poseidoniaceae archaeon
AATCTCATCAGCAGTCGCCTCGTAAACAGACAACTCTTGACCAACGGGGTCTTCAAGACCCCAATCTTGGTCGATGGGCATAAGAGGGCAATGTACTCCGCATCCCATTGAAATCACCATATCGTAATCTTCTGCTGAAAACGCTTCGACATTTTTGGGAGCCATTCCTGTTGTTGATATTCCTCGGCTTTCAAGGACTTTGACTGCATTACTCGCTATCTTCTGTGCTGGATGAGTTCCTGCTGAATCAGCAGTATATCCCAGAGAACGAGCAATGCCTTCCGCCATTTGAGAACGACAAGAGTTTCCAACACATACGAACAGAAGACGCATGTATATTGATACAATCGATTGTATTTATTCATTGTCTGTAGAGAAAATATCCTAAAGGGAACAAAGTGTAGCAGATTTATGCAAAGAGCCGCAATGACGGTCCCTCAAGCAACCGCTGCTGCGGCATTTCTCTATGCAGTACTGTTCGCAGGACATATTTTTACAGCTGCTCAAAATCACGAACGAGCGTTTCAGGTGGTTGCGAGCCTCATTACTGTGATGACATTCTCGGTCGCCATTTGGATTCAAATCATCGGGAAATTTAGCGAAATTGACCAAAAAGTTCGTGCAAACACAACCGGATTCGTATTCGGACTTCCTCTTTCAGTAGGACTGTCTTGGGCTTATTCGGAACAATCGTTCGATGTCGGGACCACAATTCTCTTTCTCGTTGTTACCACGTTCACCCATTCAGTTCACAGAATACTCATTCTAAGAAACAAGGCATGAAAGATGGGTTGAAGTACATTCGCTCAGTGAACAGTACATGGCGGATTCACCTGTATCCACACATGACCCAAAAGACTCGAGTCAATCATCGGAACCTTCTCCTCAAGAACAAAAGAAGATGGAACAAGCATACGCACAAATGAAGCGTAAAATGACGATGCAGGAAATCAGTAAAAAAATCAAACACAAAATTATGGTTTTATCCGGAAAAGGAGGGGTTGGGAAATCAACTGTTTCTACCGGATTAGCACTTTCTTTAGCTCAACAGGGACTTTCAGTTGGTATTCTCGATATTGACATCACTGGACCCAATGTGCCCAAAATGATGGGGCTTGACGGGCGACGATTGCACGTTGAATCCGGACGAATACATCCGGCACAAGGACACTTAGGAGTCAAAGTCATTTCAATGGCCTTTTTACTTGACAACGAGGATACCCCTGTCGTTTGGAGAGGGCCCATCAAATTAGGAGCGATTCAGCAATTTATCGGTGATGTGGAATGGGGGAGTCTCGACTACCTCATCATTGACTTCCCTCCGGGTACATCTGATGAACCGCTCACGGTTGCTCAATCGCTTCCAGACATTGATGGAATGGTTATTGTCACCACTCCACAGGATGTGGCATTGCTTGACAGCAGGAAATCGATTACCTTTTCAGAATCACTCAAAGTGCCGGTTCTCGGCGTTGTCGAAAACATGAGTGGCTATACCATTACCGGAAACGCAGCACCTGGTACAGATATTGAAATCGCTGCTCCAGCAGGTAAGAAATTGAAAACAACTGCAGATGAGAACGGTGCATTCAGTGTAACTCTTGACATTTTCAAAGAAGGCGGTGGAAAAAACACTGCTGAAGAATTTGGAGTACCTTTCCTTGGAGCGTTACCCTTCGACCCGGGATTCGTTCGCGGCGGTGATGACGGTGTACACCGAATCGTAAGTGAACCAGAGGGTGCCTCGGCTGTTGCCTTTGCTGCTGTCGTCGCTGCAATTCAAGAACAGATTGTTGACAGCGATTCATCGAGTCTTGAAATCATTTGATGGTGGAAACGATGACCGACGAAATGCCAAAAATGACACGATTTGAACGTCGAGAATTCGACGCCCAAGTCACCTATGTCGACGGCTCTCAATTCGAGATCACGTACGATGATTTGCGTCATGCATGCCCTTGCGCCAAGTGTTCACCCTTGCGAAATGACGATGAGGAAAGTAAGAATCTTCGACGCCAGGTTGAAGCACACCCAAATGAGAAACCAAAAGTTCGAACTGTGGGCAATTATGCCTTAGGATTTGAATGGACACACGGGTGTTCCAGCGGCATCTATCGCTTTGAACGAATATGGGATTTAGCAAACCGTCGCGACCCTGACCATGGAAAACCGTATGTTCACGGCGCATGGTGAGTTAAATTCACTCCGCATTGAAATTTGCCTGCGAGGTTTCATGTGCAACAGCCGCCCCCGTGGGGCTGGGGTTAACAGTGGACGGCATCTATTTGACTTGGATGATTAGTGCTCTTGCACTTGGAGTCGTTCTGTTACCGGTGTTCAAACCTCCTTGGATGAAAATCACTTTACCCACATTCGTTGATTTCTTTCGCCGTTATTGGATTCACATCGCGATTGTGTTCATTATTTACAATTCCAAAGACCTTCTTGACCAGTTGGACCGGATTCTCATCGCCAATACCGGCCTTGACATGACGCCGTTGGTTTACGGAATCGAAGGTAGTCTAGTTCTTGAAGTCCAACAAATGTTCAAAGCAGAATGGTTGACTGTTGCTTTAACACACTTTTATGTTGCAGGATTCATGTTTATCTGCTATGTTTCAATATTCTATTTCGCTTTCTTTGATGACCGTTGGATTGCAGACAGAATGACACTCAGCATCGCTTGGGTGTACATTCTGGCTATTCCGTTTTACCTGTTTTTCAATGTTCGAGTTACTGGAGATTATGTCCCCGGCATGGAAACGCTCGCCTACGACTTAACTCCTGAAATCAGTGACTGGTTCAGAAGAATCGACCCCTTTACGAACGGAATGCCTTCACTTCACATTGGAATCCCATTTGCTGTATGGTTGTGTCTAACTCGATTTGACGAAGACCGAAGATGGAACAGATATCGTTCGATGGTCTTCGTTTACATCCTCATAACCGCTTTTTCAATCATATATCTTGGAATACATTGGTTTTCAGATATCATAGGAGGTATGCTCATTGCGGCCTTAGCAGTTGCTGCTGCTGACAAAACATCCGATGGATGGTGGAAAATTTTTGATGAACGAACAATGAATGCTCGTATCGTCACCGTTCTAACAAATCCAAAAAAAGCATTTTCAATCGTTTCACGAAGAACATCAACCCTACTTCAGAGATTCATTAATCCCCAAAGTAAGGAAACAGGAATAATGGCTGTTGTCGTGTTTTTACTGATGTTCTCTGTCATTACTTGGGACCTCAGCGATCAATCACTTCCTGCGGGTGGTATAGAAGAACCACAAGGAGTAGCTACCGATGGAAATTGGATGGCGACCATTGATAACCGCTCGACTGGTCCAGTGATGATTGTTCACGACTTGTCCGATTTAAACAACAATTGGGAATTGTTGAACGGAAGTATTGACCTGGATTCGCCTTATACAATTACAGGCTCGCATTTAGCAGTCGCAAATCAATCCGATTTGATACTGTTTAACCTCAACGATATCACTGATGACATACAACCTGTCTTGATTATTCCAATGCAGCGACCTGATGATGTCTTGCTGACTGGAGCAGGAAAAGTACAGTACATTATCACCCTCTCAAACGGAAACTTGAGTGCATTTGACACCTCTGGAGACAGTGTGCCTCTTGGATTTAGTAGTGGCAACATCGAACTTGTTCGTGCGAACGGATTGGAACTGGCCATGGTATTGGAAAACTCTCCAACGAACATTCAATTTTCCCGAATCGGTTCATCAGGTTCAATCATCATTAACGACATCAATGCCTCTGCTCCAGAGGAACAGGATGAAATCCTTGCCCAGTGGGACACCCCCGTTGATATGGAGAATGCTACCATAACTGACTTCGTTTTTGATGATGAATTCCTGGCAGCGACAGTCAATGTCAGTGCTACGGACCGCTTGGTCGTCTACAATCGTTCCAATGACCAGCAATGGTTGGCGAGTGATGCAAAATATGCCGTGAGTGACCCTTCGCTCAAGAATGGAATACTCGCTTGGTCAATTCGAGACCATCTTGATCCTACAAAACCACTCAACAAATACATGGACGGGGAGATTCAGTTCGTCAACCTCACAAACAATCACACTCAGTTGCTTACATCCGACGCACTGCACCAGTGGGACCCACACGTTTTGGAAAACCATTTGGTGTATTTCGAAGAAGATGCCGATGGAGAAGTAAGCATCCATATCCACTCATGGACACCCGAACTTACTGTCTATTCGAACATCATCCTACAGATTGGTATTCTCTTTGGCGTCATGTTGGTGTTCCTGTTTGTGGTGCAGAAACAATCGGAATTAAGACAAAACCGAATGTTGGATGAAGAGGAATAATCACTTCTTGATACTCAACATTCGTTCAAGTGCCAT
>JASLVU010000148.1 GCA_030741225.1 Candidatus Poseidoniaceae archaeon
AACATAGATTGTGTTGGTTTGCTGACTGGGGCCGTTGATTATTTGATACTCAATCCACATTGTACCGGCTCTGTCAGGAATCCATTCTTTGGAGTAAACATAGGTAGTTCCAGCCTCAATCTGAAGGCCTCTCGCATCGATACGGGTACGAGCGCCATTACTCTCCACAACTTCGACAAAAATCTGTGCATCGCCATCTGCAAGACCAAGGTTGGATATGGTGACTCCGAGGCTGATTGGTTCACCAGCAGCAAGATCTTTGTTCGGTTTCATTTCAGGGGTACCGAATGAATATTCTGCAATTCTCTGTTCGAGAGCCCAAACGGCCAGAGGGGAATCAATATCGTTGTAAACAGGGTCAATCTCATGGCCTGCCATGTCCCTTCCGGTAACCCAAACTCGTATTTCCAGTGCATCGTCCTTCATATCGGAGGTCAGCAACTCATCGAGATTGAGACTTGCCTCACAAAGAATTGCATCCCCAAATGCCCGACCACCAACAACCGACAGAGATTCCGAACCATTGAGAACAGATTGGCTGAATTGCCCAACTCCCTGGGGGTGTACAGCCCAGTGAATCAACAATGATTCTTCATGGAGGCGGTCTTTCTCTGAGATGAGGACCTCAAATTGAAGATCTTGCCAAGTCGATTCAAGTAACAATAATTCGTTTTGAGGAGAAGGTACACCGACAAGTTTAGGCTTTTCATCATCGACAATGAACCAGGCTGGAGCAGTATCCGGCGTCCTATCTATCGCTCCATTTGATGGATTATACAGCGAGGTGAATAAACCATAAGAGCCAGGCATTAAGGGAGATGTGACGGTTTGAGAGAAGCTACCGTTAATACTCTCTACAACTTCTTCCGAGGTACCGATTTTTATCTTCAATTCTGTTGGCTGAATCACCAATCGAGAGGAACGGAACCAAGTCAAAGTTCCATTCACCAATACATCTTCACGTGGTTTAACCCATGTGCCGAGGGTATCAACTCTCTCGCCATCAAGAACAAACTCAAGTGTTTGAGGGTCAACATCCAACTCGCCTGAAAATTGCCAACTGAGGTCGGGAACGGGGAGGGTATTTGACTGCCCTCTGAAATCTTGGACATGCACAGTTGGAACTCGAGTTAGACTCACGTCAGGATCAAAGCCCCATGAAATTGAAAAATTGGCCTCAAAGATTCCTTCAGACGAAAAGATGTCGTCTGGTTGAGAAGGAATCAATTGGCAGGACTCTATATCCAAATAAATATCAAGACTGGTGCACTTTTGTGTCGTTGCATTCCATTGGAGAACAACCGGGTTGTTTTGATTTCCAGACAAGTCAAGTTCAATAAATGCGATATCTGTAATACCATTTAGGTCCCACAAAGGCAGATGAAGTACATTTGATTCACCGGGATGAATCCAATTTGAATCCCCATGCGACCATGAGGCAACAGACGAGCCAAGTTGAGGTGAACCGTCATTGTTCACTTGGACATTAAACAGAGGTTTGTCAAATGTACCGGAATTCAGCATTTGGTTTCCTGCTGGGTCAGCAACAACCAACCAGCCACTGAAATGAGACCCCGTGTATGCACTCGAAGTGTCAAGGTCCAGCGAGTATATACCCTGCAAAAAGTCAAGGTTTGGGGGCAAATCTAATGGATGTGCAAGTACCTCTTCGAGTTGCATTTGTCCGTCTTGATTTGTGTCGTCAATCCATGAGCGCCAAACATGTGCTTGAGCGAAAGAGGGGAGAACCGGTCGGTCTGCAATTACAAACTCAATCTCGGTAGAAGGGCTCGCCTCAACATGATCAAATTCTGCAACGCTAAACCGAATCAATTCAGGGTCAACGGTGTCAAACTCGAAGGTTACGCTGTTCGGCACTGAATAGACAATTCCTTGACCAACTAGAGCTGAAACATCGATTTCTAAATCAATACTTTGCTTCCCAGTAGGGATTTTCCATGGGAATTGTACGGTTCCGTCGACAATAATTGAAGACGATTGTTTTTCAACTCCATCGACTAAAAATCGAACCAATGTGGAACCTGAACGTGGAGAAGGCGATGATGGTACATTTTCAAATCCGAGATTAACCTCAACCACAACATCTTGCCCAGGATTAAGATAAGGCATATCAAGAAGAGAATTGACTCCATTATCATTGACGATACCCCAATCAATCAATTCGACATCATTTTCAACGCCTTTGGATGTTCCAAGCCCAAAATTAGTGCTAACTGGCAACATTGGTCCTGATGGTGAAAGAAGGCTGACTGAAACCGAAAGCGACTCTTCATCATCCCACTGTTGTGTGAATTTGAAACGGTGGTCAACTTGCAAGAGTGACCCACTTCCAAGCATCTTGACGCCTCCATTGGCACCGTTCATCGACCAAACCATCGAAGTGCCTTGATTCATACAACTGCTAACAGAAGAGCCTTCAACAGGCAACGAAATCATCTGACATCGTGTTTCGGACTGGGATGATTGACCTTGAATACTCAAAGCAACAGACCAACCGTTCGACTTAACGTATGATTGTGAGTCTGTCACACCGAGATTTGCGAGGTCAAATATACTCGTAACTTCAATCCAATCGTTCGAAGGTGTGAAAGTATCGGTGACATTGGAAACGGAAATGGAAACAGGTGTCAAGGAGCTCTCCGTCGTTAAACCAACGACTGTGACTTCAATCGCTCCTGAAGAAGTCATCCGAATTGGAAGATCCAGTTCCTTGACCCCCGAGAGTGGTGTTGTAGATTGCAAAGCACTGTTAAGGGCAAGAACAACCGGGTCATCCGAATTAAATTGCAGAGAAAGTGAGGAATCATACGGCGCAAAGATACCACCAAACAAAACATTGGATGCTGAAGCGGAAGACCCTATGCGGGCCGTAACCTCAACCATCGGTAAGCCTTCAGTGCCGTGGCTCGGAATGGCTTGGGAAAGAGCGCTGTTTAATGAATTCAAATCTGTTGATGATAGTTCAACGACTTGCAAATCTTCAAGATTTGGAAGAGATGTCGACATAAAATCTTGGCCGTCTACTGCCATAGTGAGGAAGGGAGAAGTCATGCTTTGTCCGGGGGATGCAATCCCAAATTCAAATGCATCAACACCAGCGGCCGGTAGTAGCATGGTGAATACCGCAGATGAGGCGGGAGTTGAGGGTAAAGTTTGCCACATTGACCCGTCCATCAATCGATCTTGAATACCCAGTCTACCGAGTGATTTGTCTTCAAGTGACCAATCACTTATACCGTCTATTCCAACATCGATTCGGAGCCCATCGGGAACACTTGTGCGAATAAGTTCAACATCAAAAGTATCTAAATTCCATGAGCCTCCAGTAGAAAGAACACGAAACTGTGCAGAAAATGAAGGCTTTGAAAGCCATTGCTTGCCATCGGATAAATCGATCCAATTCTGTCCTCGATCAAGAGAATATTGCATTTTTCCATTGCCCGATAAAACCGAATTCGAATCGAATCCTGCAAATCCTGAACGGATGTTAAAAATTGGAGATTCCAGAGTTCCAGAGCCGGATACTTTGCCATTGGCCCAACTCGTACCTTGCATGGTCCAACCTGAGCCGCTTGGATTCTCTGAGAAATCTTCAACCAAGTTTCCTTCAAGATGTATGCCGTGAACGACTGGAACACCACCGGATTGACTCTTCATATGAATGCTGAGACGGACACTGGGGTAGGCCTCCCAATCCACCATCCCCAAGTCAATTGATTTTGAAACTGAATGTTCAAATCCTGGCACTGGTTGACCCGATGAAGCATCCAACAATCTCCATTCGAGCACCTCGCCACTGGGAACAACGGCATCGATGTGAAGGTAACCAAACGTTCTCATTTCTCCTTGTCCAAGAGATGACGGGCTAAACGGTGCTGAGGTCCAGTTTCCTTCTCCGGAAGAAACTCCGGTTCCGGATGGCATCACAGATACATCGTCAATATTCCAGCCAGTGTAGGTGATTGAACCATCCGTTGTTCCAATACCAAACCGAACTTGGAAAGCAGGATTGTTGGCGATATAACTTGAAATACTTATTGTTTGAAGAGAAAATGAGGAATCCGATACATAATTGGAAGAATACACAGTGGTCCAAGAACCTGAAGCGGTTTTCACCGCAACATAGGCGTGGTCGTAGCTGGAACTTTCAACACCTAATCTTTTCATGAAACTCAAATCCCATGAACCGGAGCATGAAGCACAATTCATCACCGGAGACGTAGCCCATATCGTAGTACTCATGCCATTTGGGTAGTTTCCGTTGTATGTGTAGATGGCTTTGGTTCCACTGTTCACTCCTGCTGTGGGGCCAAGAACAGTGTC
>JASLVU010000149.1 GCA_030741225.1 Candidatus Poseidoniaceae archaeon
ATGAACGATTCATGTTTGAAAAAATTTAATCATTGACCTGTGCGGACCTATTCCGGAAATTGTATAGGGTTCGTCAACAATACTCCACCCTTGAGAAAGATAGAATGGAATTGCGGCTTCGCGTGCTTGAAGTAGCCCAATTTTGGCGCCGAAATGTTGGTTTGCTGCCAGTTCTAGGGCGCGGAGTACGTCGGCAGCATACCCCCTCCTACGTGCCTCTGGACGTGTTCCCATTTGGCGGATTTGTACGGCAGGCCTGTTTTTTGAATCCGAAAGGGATGTGAATGGTGGACACCGTGTCGCATCGGGGCCGGCGTGGTCTGCTGAAGCACCATCGCTTCCTTCAGGGATGAGATGAGCACGGCCAACTGACAATGTGGTCGTATCATTGGCAATCCATGCGTGAATTGCCTGATGATCATCATCAAGAATCTCGCTCCCTCGAGCAAAACCGATAGGCTCTCTTAGAACAGCGTATCTGCAATCATAATACGAGACTGAAGGGTCGTTCGGCGGAATTAACACATTGATTTCATGCATTATCAAACCCTTTCGCGAGAGGTATTAAGAAATATCTCTCGCAAAGAATAGGGTTTTTTGGCTGTTTTCTTCTTCGGTTGCGTTGAAATAGAACTGCTCATACGGAGTTGTACTGCACGGGTGTCGGAGTGGCTACGTCGGGGATTGCAAATCCTCTTACCTGGGTTCAAATCCCAGCCTGTGCTCTTCTTGAAAACATCAATTTGCACATAGCATTACGCGCAGTCTTGATATCAAAGGACTGTTTCGTTGAGGATATCAAATGGGCATGGCTTGTTTGATAGGATGGGGATTTTATGCCAGAAATTAATCGTTCATTGGAACATGTGGGCATCGGATTTGCTGCATTTTTGGCTCCACCTGGCCCAGAAGTGATTCGTTTTACTGTTGGCCAGCCTGACTTCGACACCCCTACCCCAGTCGTCGAAGCTGTCAAGGCTGCTCTTGACAGAGGTGAAACAGCATACACACGGACACAAGGGTCTGTTGAGTTATGTGATGCTGTGGCTGAGCACCTGACCATCCACAACATCAAAGTCGACCCGGAAGATGTGGTCGTTACGCCCGGGTGCAAACAAGCCGTTCTTTATGCGATGATGGCAACACTGGATGTTGGGGATGAAGTTCTCGTGCTTTCACCTGCATGGCCATCGTACGATGGAATGCTGAAGCTGATTAATGCAGTTCCCGTCCATGTTCCGGTGAATCGTAAAAATTACCATCCTGACTTCAATGCACTCGAAGCAGCAGTGACGCCCAAGACAAAGGCAATTATGCTCAATTCACCAAACAATCCAACTGGCGCAGTCTACACCCCAGAAGAAGTAGCAAGAATTGTACAATTTGCAATAAAACACGACCTATGGATAATTGATGACATGATTTATGCGACTCTGGTTTGGACTGATTACCCTTACACCTCGCCAGCGGCGCTACCCGGCGGCGCTGAACGAACACTCACCGTTGGTGGATGGTCCAAAGGGTGGGCCATGACTGGATGGAGACTCGGATGGATTGCTGGACCCAAGAAAGTGATGGATGGTGTCAAGAAAATTAACGTCAGTGCGGCTACACACGTTGCAACGTTCATGATGCCTGCAGCAACTGTTGCACTCGGCCTAAATGAAGAAACTTCGATGATGGCTGCGTCGTTTAAGGAACGTCGAAACCTCATTCACGAATTGTTGACAGACCTGCCCGGTATTGTCGTACCTCGGCCAGAGGGGGCATTCTATGCCTTTTGTGACATCAGTGGAACGGGTATGGATGACATTGAATTCGCAACTCGTGCCTTAGAAGAAGCCAAGGTCCAACTTATTCCAGGCTCCCTCATTGAAGGCGGCGCTGGTTTCATTCGAATATCCTATGCCACTTCACCCGAAAACATTCGTGAAGGTGTGCGTCGATTGAGCGATTGGCTCAACTCGATGTGATTCTGTAAAGTGTGCCTCCGCTACCAAAAGTAGCGTAATACAAAGCGCCATCAGGTCCAAACCGGAGCGGTAGCGGCGTACCCAAATCAGTTGCAAATCGAGTGACTTTACTGTCCCATTGTTCACTTGGTAGACTGCTGTTCGAGCCGGTAGGCGTGAAATCAACACGGACTATTTCCTGACCAACTGGTAGCAGGGTGTTCCACGAGCCATACACGGTAGCATACAGTGTGAAGCCTTGACTTTCATTTAATCCGGGAAGTGGGGATGATTGAGGACGCAGGTCCATACCGTTTAGCGAGGTATGAGGCGTCCATTCGGCAACCGGTCCGAGGGTTCCAAGCGGAATTGCGTTGTCTGGATCGTCATCCGGCCACCCGTATGCTGCACCCTCTACCAAGAGATTAATTTCTTCGTTTGGATGGTCGCCCTCCCAATCACGGCCGTTATCGGAAAACAAATATCCCATTTCAGGCACCCATGTTCCGTCAAAGGAATTCCGAACACCTGACGCTAAAACGCCATGAGCGCCGGTATCAGGGTCAACCCAGAGCAGAGCAGCATTACGAGAATCATCTTCTTGACATACATTGCACGTTGAACCGCTATGCCAAATGAGGGTCCCATTTGGCAATGCGTTAATGGCGTTTGTTTGGTGATTGCCACTCGGGATATTTTGGACCAATACTGTCGAGTTGTCGAACGTGAATCCAGTTCTGTCGTATCGAGTAAGTTTACCTTCTTCAGAAACAAAGAGGTGCGTTTGTGTGAGGTGAAGGCCGTGCGGATGATTTAGGTCCGAAAGTAAGGTTGATGACTGAAAATCATTTGAAGAGTTCAGGGCTAAAATACGGCCGGAATCTCGATCGCACATCAGCAGTGTAACCTCATCCGCCCATTCAAGGCACGTCGGGCCGCCAAAACCGGATGCCAGTTTTTCAATTTCATAACCCTCAACAACTTCGCTGTTCAGAGGTTCGACATATGGATATATCTGCCGAGCAACGAGCAAGAACAGCATCAGGGAAACCGCAGGAAGAATATGACTCCTAACGCCCATGCACACATGAAGGGAGGGGTATGTATGAACTCTCGGATGATTGAGTTTTGATAGGCCCTAGGATAATTGAACAAAATATGATTGCCGGAGGTTTTTTTTTAACTCATAAACCACAAATTAAACACCACGGGAGATGAGTGTATGCCTTTGGAAGCATCATTGAAGAAGCACCCTGAAGTAGGCCTGAAATTCTGCGCCATTGTTATTGCAATACTAGGCTTTTATTTTGCCAAAACCTTGAGTCAAAGAGATTCTGAATCTATGTTTATCATTGAATTTACAATCATCGTTTCTTATTGTGTTTACATGTTATACATTATTGCAGCAAGCATTAAGTTAATCAAAAACTTCGAAAAAAATCTCAATTCTGGTTTCAATTTATCAGTAGTGTTCACTTTCCTTCTTACAACGGTTTTGTTCTTATTGGGGAAACATACCCTAAATTTTTGTATAGGATTATGTCCAAGCATTTCAGACTTTGACCTTTTTCTAATGTGGGCGCAGCCTTTTTTGATTCCAGTACTTCTTTTGTCACTAAACATACTTTGGCGTGGAGATAGGGCGAGAAAAAGATTCTTTTTTGGTGTGTTATTATCAATCCCTTTCTGTATATTTGCGACCTTATACTCCGGTTTAACATTCGGAATTCTTCATGGAGGCACTCTTCTGTAATTATTCCCATGGCTATACGAAGAGAAACCCTCGTGATTTCACGGAAATGATATGTCGGTTGTCTGTATCAACTCACAAGAGTTTACTACCTCCATGAATTTTGACAGAAGGGTGTCGGGTCAAGTGTTAAGTTCCGATTACATTAGGCGCCACCTATGGATGAGTTCGGAGATTTAGAAGACGAGCTAAGATCCGATCAAATAAGCGCCGATACCGAATCCATCAAATCGTTAGTCAAATCCATTGCGAATAATCAATTGGAACCAACTATTTCCTTTACAGAACATAGTTCAACCTGGAATGTTTCCAAGAGAATTAATTTTCTTGCCCTTGGCATAGTTACCTTGCCATTGTTAGGATTAGGTTTGGTGTTCATTTATATCGCCCTTTTTGATAGCGGTCCTTTTTTTGAAAAATGTGAAATAGTCGAGGCTAAAGTATACCTCGCCGAACAAAATCTTGTGATAGATTATAAGATAGCTGACGACAAAATTATGAAGTTGAAAAGCATTCAACTAACCAACAAAAGCCATATCAGACAGAGTGTGCGTGATGTAG
>JASLVU010000014.1 GCA_030741225.1 Candidatus Poseidoniaceae archaeon
CATCGTCAAAATAGCGTGTGAATCTCCAGTCGCAGGCCCTCCAGCAACCAATACAGGTATTGGTGCAGCGTTTACAACTTCTGTGAAACTGCTTTTATCCCCGGTCCATGTGGTTTTTACAGCATCACATCCCAACTCAAATGCGAGTCGAACAGCGTGGGCATTAGCATTGGTTGCATCACCATCAATTATTGAAAGATATTCACCCCGGGCATATACCATGCCAAACATAGGGAGTTGATGATGGAATGCTTGACGACTCATTTCACCCATCCGTTCAACCATAGCGGCTTCATTGGGGCTGCCGATGTTGACTTGGCATGATACTCCCATTCCACCTCGAGCCAATACTTCGTCAGCATTTCCGACCAAGACTTTGTTTGAACTGTCTGGACCTGCATGGCGTGTCGAAACTGAAAAATGGATGACCATTTTTGTATCGGAGTTTTCACAAAGATGATTATAATGACTAACCACTCCTTTTTGAGCTAATATGACGTCCACGCCAGCACGTACTAGAGAACGAATGGTTTGTTCAGTGTCTGTTAGTCCGGCAACCGGGAAATCGGAGGCGCCATGGTCTATTGGAATCCATACGCCACGTCCATTGGGCAGAAGTGCCTGTAGACGCGTAGCCTTGTCCATGCAATGCCCAAAACTTGCATGTTCTCAAGGTTTTGCACGATTTACTCGGAATCAATTTGGTCGCTTGCCCATTTCATCATCGATAATTCGGCACGATTGAGGTGCTCTTGCAGTGTAGAGCGAGGAATATCCATCAATTCCGAAAGTTCTCTCAATTTAATTTTCTTTGGATGATCGTAATATCCAGAGTTGGCAGCCATCTTTACGCAGTGGATTTGTTTTGGAGTAAGCGTGCTTTCTACAATGCTCTTGTTATCTGCCATTTCGACAACTTTTACTGTATCAGGTGGCAGAAGGGCTCGACATGTTTTGAGGAATTGTGAAATTCCAGATGGCACGCCTCGAACAGTAATGTCAATACCATCTCCACCGTAAGTGTACGGCGGGAGAATGTGAATGTTGGAGAAGTGAATGGCTGCAATTGACAAAGGATGCGAGTTCCAAACTACAAGATAACCACTTTGCCCTCCATCGAGTTCAGATTCGACGTTTAAGAACGGAACATCGTTCAAATCACTCGGCCCTTTTCCTTCACAAAAGTGTGGAAAAATCAGTTGTCGGATTCCCTTTTCGCCGATGTCGAGATGGCCAACAACTTCAAGAGAATGCGCAATCTCTGCGATTGGGGCATATTCGGAATTCGCGACGGTTTGGGCCGTCCATCGTAGATGTATTTCCCTCACAAACTGACCAAGTGCTGTTAGATTATAAACAAGCCACCAATAATGCATCTTGAGTAGAAACGTGAAGTCTGATTGGAATTTACCGAGGGTTTTGATAGAATCTTTCGACCGATGCTACCAAAGACTATCACCCCTTCGGGTGTACTGATGGAGATAGCATACCTCATTGCATCTTTCGCCTTAGGTGGCGGTTTCTGCTATGGACTCTGGTTCATCTACACTCGAAAAGACATCACCGTTTCTGCTCGACAGGGAATGAACCCGGAAGGTCTTCGCTATGGTTCTCGAGCACCTGGTTTTGGTAGTGCAAAGAAAGAAATTGACCGTAAATTGGCCATAGTTGAAAATCGCCGCCGCCGTCAAGAAGCAATCTCAAGTCGACTTGCTCTTGAAGAGGCAGAACGGCAAGCACGTGAGCAACTCGATCAAACCCGTGCTCAACAAGAACTTGAACGTCAACGAATCGCTGAAGAAGCACGTGCTGCTGCACTGGAAGAAGCCCGTTTAGCCAATGAAGCGGCTCAAAAGGTTCGAGACGAGGAGGACGCTGCAAGGCGCCGTGAACAGGAAGAGGCTCGTCTTGCTGCTGAACGTGAACTACGCCGACAAGAAGACTTGCTTGCAGCCGAAGAAGCCCGACTTGCTGAAATTGCTGATGCTCAGCAACAACAAATCGCTTCCAACAATGCGAATTCCAAGGCAATCAAAGAACTTCAAGCTCGTCTAGAGCGTGAAGGTGCTAAATCTTCAGATGTTCAAGTGTCCTTGATGTGGAACAATTACAATGACCTTGATTTGCACATTGTCTGTCCATCTGGAGAGCGAATTCACGGTGGAAACAAGTTGTCTGCATGCGGTGGAGAACTTGACGTTGATGCAAATGTACGTGCTGAAACCCGTAAGCCTGTAGAGAATGTATTCTGGCCAGAAGGCACCGCACCTGGCGGCCAATACCATGTTTATGTTCACTATTACAAGAAGCACAAGAAGCGACGCTCTAAAGACCCAACAAAATTCCAAGTGATGGTCAGCAATGGTGGAGATACCACCGAATATTCTGCTGAATTAAGTGCTGGTGACCCAATCATGCAGGTGTGTTCATTCAGTGTTTCCACGAAGGAAGAACGCGAACAAATCAAGCGTGAACTTGAATCGGAACTTGCAGCGCTCAAGACTCGTTTCGAAAGTGCAGACCTTGATGGCAGTGCGATGCTCTCTGTTGAGGAACTTGCAGAGGCGACTGGAATGTCCGTAGAAGATGCAGAAGTAATTCACAAGCAGGCCGACAAAGATGGTGATGGAGAGGTATCACTCGATGAATACTTGGCAGTTATAGCAAACCTTCCGAGTGCGCCTGATTTGGATTCACTTTCTTCGAATGAAGATTAATCTTGTATTCTTTCTCAATGTTGCAGTTCTCTTTGAACATGTGATTTTTCCTCAAACCAATGTTTCCATCCAAGGCAAAATCTCGTCTGAAATGGTTTTGGGGCATTCAAACTGAGGATTATGGCCGATATTGGGAACTTGAACCATGGTTGAATTTTGGATATAAGTATGATACCATTCACCCATACTTATTGGACACACCGTGTCTTCTTTGCCCCAAATCAGTAATGTTTTGATAGAGAAATCTTCGAAATCCTCCGGTTTAAAATCGGGCCAATTGTTCGAAAATTCTCGGAACATGGCCTCCATATTTCCGGGATATCTGGAGAAATCCCACATTCGTTCGACTTCATCGTCAGTGATTAATGATTCATCATGGACCATGTCCATCAAGGATTTTTTGGCTAAATTTGGAGACCAAATTCGTTTGATAAGAGCCCGTCCAAATGGATTTTTCATGAGTCGAAGCGCCATAGGTGGAGATGTTTTTTCGTCACGAGGTGCGCCACTTGACGAAAGTAAGATGAGGCCATTGACTCTCTCAGGGTTTGTCATCGAGTATTTGAGAGAGATTCTTCCTCCCATAGAGTGGCCAAGAAGAACAAATCTTTTGAGTCCTAGATGGTCAACAAGCATAGACAAATCTGAAACATAATTCTCAATTTGGTATTCGTTGTCGGGGGCCGGGCCTGTTAAACCATGCCGACGTAAATCATATCGGACAATTCGATACTTCCCCTCCAACTTTTTCATCAGTTTATCCCAAGTGTGTAAATCCTCACTGTGGCCATGGACAAGGACTATTGTGGGCGCCTCAGGATTCCCTTCGTCTCGTAGATGAGCATTCGTTCCATTTGGCAGGGTGATGAATTTTGACGGAGTTGAACCGTACTTAGCTCTCAAGATTTCGATGTCTGCTTCCGCAGGACCAAACACGAACGATCTGATTCTCCCCATTTTAATGTCGAATGTCTGCGTCGATTTCAAAATATCTCAAATGTACATTTGGTAAGGTAAAGGCAAGAGCCGAGGCCGCCTCAACAGTTGGGAATGGTTGATAGTATGAATCTCATTTCAGTCGAGAGGATTAAGATAGAATGTCTTCCAAGCAATTGTTCTCAATTGCTTTTCGAATAGAACGCGCAATTCTTCTTCCTGTTGACATTCGCTCTTCGTTTATATCCGAATACGGAGACCCTCCTACGAACGGATTTGAACCTGCAACAATTCGTGCGCTGATTTCAAACACTTTGAATTCCAACGAATCTGTAACAATTGTTTCAAGACAAAACGGTCCAATCATTCCACGGCTTCCTTCTTCAAGTTCGAACGACTCAGCCACAGTGCCCTCTGCCATTTCAAAAGCTCGTGGGAGCAAGGATTCACGAATCACCACCGGTTGATTTCCGGTGACAACGAACGATGGTTCCAGTGCCATCTCACGAAGGTCTCGAAGCGAACCGAGTTTGTAGAACTCATCGACATTTGACTCATCTCTTCGGTCCATGGATAGTAATTCCAGTCGACCGAGATTTTTTCCAGCATGAGAGCCCTTTCCTTGAACTTGAAATCCATCACTTGCAGTTGGGTCGAAAAAGAAATGGAGATAATAACGGCATCCTAAGACATATTCTTGGATGGTAAATTCTTCTTCAATGTCAACATTTCTTCGGAAGTCACGATAATTTCGAGCGATAAAGTATCCACGTCCACCTTTGGCACCAGCATACTTCACGATAACAGGTCCATCGATATCGTGAGGGTCCTCCAGCACTTTCGGCATTGTGCAGCCCCCTGCTTCAAGCCATTGGCGTTGACGCTCTCTGCTGCTTTCCCAATGCAGAATGCCACGATTTCCGAAAGTTGGAACTTGGAGTTCGCGGAAATTTGAAGATCCAAGGTATTCGACCAATGAACCATGAGGAATAATGACGACATTCCTTTGCCTAAACCATTCTGCATGGTCGAGCATTTCACGGTAATTTTCCAGCATCAACCATTCGTCTGGTTCAGCACCTGGGAATGCCTTGTAAAAGCGGCGCCTGTTCTCTCCAACGGCGATTCCTAATGTTTTGAAACCCTCTAGTCGGGCGCCATGAAGAATTTGCAGTGAAGAATGGGATGCCACTACTCCAATGGTAATGTTGTCTGGGTCGTAGTCGGCAAGCCAACTCGCCAGTGTATCTGAATCTACGCCCATGTCGAGGGGTCAAGTATGTGTGATATGAGTGTTCTCATGAGAATGTATTGATACTCCTCTTTCTGATGGTTTTTTTCCGGGGCAAAATTACACAAATCCTCCAAAACAAACACAAACCTCCTGTTTAATTTGACATATATGGCGTGGATGCAACTCTTTGGACGACTTCTCCTTTCAGGTGGTCTTGTGGTTGGCGCGAGTGAAGTAGCGAAGAAACACGATGTTTATGGTGCCTTGATAGCCTCTCTTCCAATCATTTCCATTCTTGCCATAGTTTGGTTGTATGTCGACACCGGTGATGCGCAAAAGATATCTCAGTTCAGTATGGACATTTTTTGGTTGGTTCTGCCTTCTCTGGTTCTGTTTGTGAGCCTACCTCTGTTTCTTAACCGAGGAATTGATTTCTGGCCAGCCCTTCTCGCATCATCTGCTCTCACGATCCTAGCGTATGCAATTGGACTAAAATTGGCAAACGGTGTTCATTCGCTAGTATGAGGCCAAATAAATTTGTTTGAAATCAAGTGAAGAGTTCAAGGGCTTGGTACCTATCCTGTATCATGGCCGATGGCACACCCACGCATAGAATGACTTACGGCGGCTATCTTCGACTGAATGAACTTCTTTCGTTACAAGGCGGTCCAGAAGGTTACAATCCTCCTCCCTCGAACGACGAGCAACATTTCATTGTCGTTCATCAAGCCTTTGAATTGTGGTTCAAACTTATTTTGAGAGAATTAAAGGAAGCCCATATCCTTCTCAATCAAGAGAATGTTCCGGAGGAAAAGTTGCCGCAAATGGTTCATCATCTTGATAGAGTGACCGAGATTTTCCGTCTGCTTTCAAATCAATGGAAGGTTATGGAAACCCTCGCTCCTCAAGATTTCCTCGCATTCCGCGATAAGCTTGGAACATCCTCTGGTTTCGAATCATGGCAAATGCGAGAACTTGAAGTGCTTCTCGGTCTTGAAAATGAACAGAGAATGGGCGGAATGGACCCTCTAGAACACATGAGGAAACTAGCTTCGGAAGGCAAGGTAACACAAAGCGTCCTTTCGGATTTTGAACGGACATCGAGCCAGCCTTCACTTCGCAATGCACTTTCCGCTTGGTTGGCGCGCACACCAATTAACGGCTCTTTAGTTGGCGATGAAAACGATGCTGAGGTATTGGAGACGTTTGTAAACGGACATTTGGATGCAATGAAGAATCACGGTGAAAAAGTCATTTCACATATTGTTGCGATTGGACATGGAGAGGAATCTGCAGTACGTTCTCGAATCGAAGCAGCTCATCAACAAGCCGAAGATTTCCTCAAACCGAATGGACAAATCTCTCGTTCCCGAGCAGGCCTATTGTTTATCGAATCCTATCGAGAATTGCCCCTACTTTCATGGCCACGAAAATTGATCGATTCATTCGTTGGTCTTGAACAATCGATGTTGCTGTTTCGAACAGCTCACGCAAGGATGGTCGAACGGATGATAGGTCGTCGAATGGGAACCGGAGGTTCAAGTGGAGTTGACTATCTTGATGCCACTACCAAATATAGAGTGTTTGTCGACCTTTGGGCAGTGAGGACTTTATTGGTTAAGCGAGATGCTTTACCAGATGTGAGTGATGCAGCCTTCTATGGCTTTGCAGTAAAGGACTAATTCAGTCGATGTGTGGGTCGATATCGATTGGTATCAATTCGTGTTCATATTCGTACAATGCAATCTTGAGAGGGTCGAGTACGAATCGAACTGAGGCTTCTTCAAGCCCATAAAGCGAAATGAGTTCTTCTTTGAAAGCATCTCGAAGAACTTCTTCGTTAGCATACAGTGGAGCACCCATTCCAATTTGAAGTGCGCGTGCACCAATAATTCGAGCTCTTTCAAAACGTGTATGAAGTCGTGCTGGTTTAACCATGTTTGACACCTACGGGAACTCCCGCAAACTGCCGACTTATCTACTGTTCTTGAACCTAACCCAAGCGCAACAGGTGAATTATTCCTCTTCAGAACGAAGTTTTGGTTGCCTTGCAAGTACTGTCCGCATGTATATTGCTGGCAGTAACATTGCGAAAAGAACGACACCCCAAATCGTGGCTTGAGCGCCTGGTGAAATTCCGCTTGATCTCTTTCCCTCATCGACTTGCTTTGAATCATAAAGGTCGATTGCTCCAGTTGGATTTGTTGAGTCGCTTTCTAAACGATATGTCCCGCTTTTTTCAAGAAGAACAACCAGGCTACCTTCAAAATCACCGAGAAGTGACGATATATTCGCTTCGGATTGAGAAGAATTGAATTGCAAGACATCGGTTGCAAGAGTTGGATGTGTTCTGTTCCTGCTTTCATGTAGGACCGCATCTGCTCTCCAAACACTCACTCGATCTCCGACTGTTGAATTCCATTGTAGTGTGCCATTAGATATCGAAATAGTCTCCAATCCGGAGAAGTTCGAAGTACGCATGCTCAATGAGTTTGATAACTCAAGAGCTTGGCTTGAACCAGTAAGTAATCCCTTGCTATCGATTACTAGACTGGGAATAAACAACAATCTGTGTTCCAGTTCAAATCTTAGTTTTGATTCACTAAGAAACGTCTCATCAACCACAGAAGGGTGATGTTGGAGTACAAAAATCTCACTTTGATTGATTCGATCAAGTTCTAGCTCTATCAGTTCGCATGGCTCACACCAGTCTGCACCGTAATACTCCACAAGATGCTGCACTCGATACCCTTCGCAATTTTCCGATTTAAGGCACTCGGAGTCGATTATGACGACATCAAGAGTCATTGCCGAAGAACCATCGCTATCCGTCATCACAGTTTCAGCATGAATCGGAATCGAAATCATCACAGTGACAAGCGTCAACGCCAAAACTCGAGTAAGCATCTCGGACACGGTTCTTGCTAAATGAATGTGTTCAAAAGGGGTCTGCTCCCACCATTACACATGGGGGGCTTGGCGTGGTGGCGCAGACCATCGACTGTACCTCTTGCGTTGCTTGTTACTGCACTTTTCATCATCATTGCTGGGGGGACAATTCGTATCAATGATGCAGGAGAATCTTGTCCTGATTGGCCGCAATGCTTCGGAACATGGGGCTTTGATGTTTCGGAGGAGGAACAGGGAGCTTATTGGGAGGAACATCCCGATGAAATTGATTCGAGAGGTGCCGACCATCGATACACAACATTTGAGATTTTTTCGGAATGGTTTCATCGGCTCTTGGTGGGCATAATCGCAATACCCGTCTTACTGAATGCTATCATGGCTCGTAAGATGATTGATACCTACGGTAAATCAGTATACATCTCTACTCTTTTTTCAGGAATTTTACTTATTATTCAAGCACTTGTCGGAGCGTTAACTGTTTACATGGATAATATCGATTGGTCCGTTGCTTTACACCTGTCATTAGCAAGTATATTCACCTCTTCATTTTTGTTTCAGTACTTTGCCATGCGACGTATTGAAAATCCGGACTCGGGACTATTCGCAATTCATTCTAAGTTTGTCTCATCCAGCGTCAAAAGAGTCGATGCAATGGCCGGCGCGGTATTCACGTTGTTAATTCTGGGAGCGTGGGTGTCTACTACAGCAGGAGGACAATACAATCAAGGATGTTCGGTAGGTTTCCCAAACGGCTGGCCGAAATGCAACGGTTCATTCTTACCTTCACTGGATGGGCCGGGGATTTTGGTGCAAATGATCCATCGATTTGGAGCAGTGTTGGTCGGTCTCATCTTGGTATCAGGTTCTGCACGTCTACGGGCCGATGCTCGCGAGTATGAAGTCACGCCTTCGTTTGGTAGAATCACCGATATGGCTGCTGGATTATGGATACTTAATGTCCTTGTCGGAGGCTCGTACATTGTACTCGCTGACATGGACGATTTCCCAGAATGGATTTCTCTCCTTCATCTTTTGTTCGGAGTGTTTTGTTTCCTTGTGGCTGTTTCCGCATCGTTTATTTTACGACTTAACGCCACGAGGAATATGCGCACAGAGGAGGAATGAGGGTGAGCGCAGTTATCGATGAACCCATTCCTCACCCTGGTTGGTTGAAAGTTTTCATGCAATTGATGAAATTGAGAGTTATCGTACTGCTCCAAATAACTGCAATATGTGCGATTTTGGTTCATGACCTCCTTGCTCGACATCAACTCATTGATGTCGATAGGACTTGGGCAGATACACTGATAACAATACTTCTCACAGTTGTTGCAGGCACTTTATCCGCAGGCGGTTCCAATTCAATCAACATGTGGTACGATGCAGACATCGATCCACACATGCGACGGACAAAAAATCGTCCAATTCCTCTAGGCCATATATCTGCTAGAGGAGCACTTCTGTTCGGATTAATTATAGCAATGTTTGGTTCTTCACTGTTTTTCTTAGTCCATTGGAAAGCTGCGTTTTGGTCGTTCTTTTCTGTAGCGTTTTATGTCTTCGTATACTCCATTTGGCTCAAAAGAAGAACGCCTCAGAATATCGTTATTGGAGGGATTGCTGGAGCCACCCCGCCGCTCATTGGATGGGCAGCAGCAGCTTCAACCACTCTCGATTCAATGAACCCATTTGACTTAGGTTCTCCAATTCCATGGATGCTTTTCTTACTCATTTTTCTGTGGACGCCTCCTCATTTTTGGGCTCTAGCACTCTATCGCTCGGGAGAATATGGAAAAGTCAATGTCCCAATGTTGAATGAAGTTAAAGGACCTGAAAGAACCGTTTTCGAGTCAAAAATATACTGCTTTTTACTGCTTTTATTGGGTTCAGTGCCTTGCTTTTGGCCGAACAGTGGGCTTCCGTTGCTATGGGCTTTCCTAGCGGGTGGTCTTACCGTTTGGTATGCAAAATCTGTTTGGGATATTGATCCACTTGAGGAGTTGGATGAAAATGGACGAATGCCGAAAGCGGCTCGCTCGTTTTTCCGCTCCCTGTACTATCTCGGCTTGATGCATATTGCTCTGGTGGTTGTTTGTATTGTACCGCCCGAAAATCTCGGTTTCTTTGGACCGCTTTCGTGATTTTTTGATTGCAAAGTTCTAACTCTTCAACCGTCATGTTCATGACTGCCTCGCCGGTCGACGGCTTATTGCGGCAGTCGCATAGCCTGGCCATTGCGCTGGATTGCTAATCCAGTGGTGTTTCACCTCGGGAGTTCAAATCTCCCCTGCCGCGCCAACAACTAGTCAAAAAAGTCCTCAAAATCAGCAGCACTCAGTTGACTGCTTCCTCTGTTCTTTCTTGCTTTCATAACACGTGCTAGACGTTTCCTTCTCTTGACAAGAAGCGGAAGAGCAATCATGCTGAGAACCAAGGTGATGAGGGAAATCATGCCAGTGGTTTGGAACTCTTCAACTTCCATGTAGTCGGACAAGGTTCCTAACCATTCCACGCCAAGTGGCGGTTCAGGTTCTGGAGCAGGTTCAGGGATGAGGTGTTGGTTGAAATTCCACCATTCATCGACGATTGTGATTCGAATGGAATTCGTAGGATAGTTCGCTTGGTTGAATTGGTTGCCGACAGAATCCACTGGTGCTAAAATGTAGTAAAAGGTTCGATAAGGGCGAATATTGGGGTCATCTTCGCCACTTTGATTGTAATATCCCATGGTACCTTCTTCACCGGTCAAACCGGTCTCTAACGGTGTCAAAAATGTCAAATCAATTGCTAAAGGTTTTTGATCAGTTCGATACAAATTCCAGGTTACGTTACCATTGGTTTCGTGAGATGGCCAGGTCCATGTCATGTTGACATCATAGCACATGTTCCAATCATTTTCTATTTTATAGCATTCAGTATCGTTCGTAAATGAAGAAGAAATTTGCATGTTTGAAACAGTTTTTTCCGGTGCAACTGCATCGCCACAGAATGCAGTGCTTTGTCCACTTTCATCTCTCGATATTTCGATATGAAGGAAATCAGGTTGCCCTTCTCTGTCTGCGGGCATGATTGCATACGAAGCGCAAACATTTGTTGGTAGTGGAGAGGGGTCGGTCCAACTGTCTGTGTCTAGGTTGACAGATGTAACCAAAGTTGATGCGGTAAGTTGCTCCCAAATATATTCGTTGAAATCGAGATAAGGTTCTGGGAAAACGGTTCCTGCACCATTTGTAACTGTTAATTTGTATATGTTCCAAGAGCCGATGTATGGGTTTTGAATGTCTCCTGAAGGCTCCCAGTCGAGTTGTAAAATTCCTCCTTCAAGTTGAGTTTGAACCAATTGCCCCGAACTAATGTTCGCTGCAGGAACTTCACCTATAACCAGAATAACTCCTGTTTGGTAAAGCGTTACGTCGAACGAATGATCAGCGTTTTTTGTGTATTCGTTGATAAATGTCCAAATGTTGTCATCAAGAGAAGGTAGATATCGAATATCAACAGATTCGAGCGGGATATTTTGAGGCAAAAGTGCTGATGTGTTTAGATGGATATCGATTCGTTCAAGTCCAGTAATGTTTGAATTATCCTCGCTAGAGAGAATTTCAAAGGAAAGAAGTAACAATGGCTCTCGCCCTTCTCCAATCCCATACTGTGTACCAAGCACAGGTAAAATGGATTCGTGATTGAGATATGAAGGAGACTGAGTTACGGCTTGCCCAGTAAAAAATGGCTCGTTGTCAAGTGAAATGTAATTGAAAAGGGAAATGTCTTTGTGAACCGAATCAAGTTGGCCGAAGACATCGGTAACTCGAAGTGTAATTGTATGATCGCCAAGGCCTAATAATGAACCTGAGATGTTGAGAACTTGTCCATAGCCGAGGTTCACGATGCCCGAAACCCACCATGAATAATTGAGTGGTCCAGCGGCTGTAGAACCGGTTCGAGCAACCATTTCGATATATTCTCCTGTCGTGTATGTTCCCAAAGGATTGCTTTGATCAATTCTTGCACTGATGTTTCCAGCAATGATATCGGCGACTTCATTGAGATTGTTGTTTCCAGTTTTTGAGTCAAAACCCTCGATGAAGTTCGTTGCGATGCTCAGAATTAGAGTTCGGTCATCACCAATGACAGTAATGTTGAATTTACATGTTCTTGATTCACCTGGGTGGATGTTGCTCAGTGGACAGAGTTGTTCGTCCTCTACCATTCCGTCTGGGTTATAGATGAGGAAGGACACCATGGTGTTCGATATGGACACATACCCTTCGTTTGTGATTACGGAATGCATCATTTCTTCTCCATAGTAATATTCAGCAGAGTTGGATTGATGGCTAGGGTTCATCGATGTAGCTGCCAAGTCGATTGAATTGTTAATTACCAATGTATTCTCAGTGTAATCATTTGCTGGATTTAAATCTGCATACGGAGTTCCTGAACTGTTGAACAGACCCCATTTTAGGATAAACGTTCCTTCGTTTGGATGATTAAATACAGGCATGTCTCGGGTAAAGGCCGAACTACCGCCCCACGAAGGCAAGTTTGAAACGTTCGTATACGACTCAGAAAGTTTCGTTGTTCCATCCTCAGTCCAAAGTTGCCAGCCCAATTCAGCAACAAAATTGCAGGTGCCGCAGGCAGTCACTGAGCCACGTATTTCCATTGAATAATCAGTATTTGAGTTAAGGATGGATTGTGAGCCCTCATAGGCTAGATTCTCCAGAGTACTGGTGGGATTGAATTGCTGATTTGTAGCAAGGTCGACGAAAGATTGCGTGAGGTTGATTTTGAATGAAAGCATATCGTCAGTTGGGTCTTGGTCTTGCAGTTCAAAGGCAAAAACAACTGTATAGACTCCTTCGTCTCCTGAAGGATTCCAGCTGTTAGGGGATTGATAATCTGCAATTACATCAGGATAGATGGTTGCCAAGGAAAAACTACCACGCTCATCGTATGTCGAAATACAGAGTGATGAGGCCACATCTCCTTCGCAAACATACCACCACAGTGCCCTGTTGACGGATTGTTGCAAACCTTGATTCTCAATAGTCGCACTGAAGAAAACAGTTTCCCATGAAGACCTCCATGAATCTTCGACTGGGGAGATGGTTGCCTGAAGCGATAAATCCCCCTGGGCATTAGCTGACGCACCCGGTAAAGATACCAGTCCAGTGAGGCTTGCCAAAAGAAGGAGAGCAACGAAGCAAAAACTCCCACTCTTACGACCCGATTCAGGTTCAGCATGGCGCGACATTAGAGAGTCCCTCGCAGCGGGGCTTCAAAGACTCATCGCCCCCGTAGGGGGCATATTTGCCAAAATGAGATGTTTTTGGATGTCTCCAAGCGGCAACCTCATCAAGCGGTTAATCCACCCAACACCATGCGCAGCAACGGTCTTTGTCGTCTGAAAAGAGACGATTCAGCCCTCACTGCTGTTATCGAGTTCTTGTCGGCATTTGCCCTGTTTCTCATGATTCTCACGGCCTTCTTGTCACTTGCTCAACTTCAGATGGGCTCAAATGACCCCAATGTCGACCGTATCGATCGGGCTGCTGTACAAGGTCTCGACCGCCTCACCTCCGATGGAGGATGGTTTGTCCCAATGGGTTCGGATGGGCTGGATTTCACAAATTCAACTCCCGACTGGCACCTGATTGATGCAGTCGCCCTCGACAACGGTCGCGTACAAACAGGACTGGTTGAAAATGGTGAACTTGATTCTCTACGGATTGAGGCTCTGCATAATGTTTCTGAAGAAAATATGGCTTTGGGATTGGGATTGGATAGCGGTTATTCATTGCATCTTTCCATCAAAATAATTCAGTCCAACAATTCCTCAAGAGTGGGTTTAGAGTTGTTTTCAGGTGGTACTGAACGTTCCTCTGCATCAGCCTCGTCTTCGGCAAATCGACAGTTCTCTCAAGACGGAGAAATTCTTCGAGTGATTCTTGAAGTTCACAAAGGTGGCAAGAAAAACAATGACCTCTATTTGTCGGAAGTTATGATAAGGCCGATGTCCTTTGGGCCTGAATGGATAGAAATCTATAATCCGAATGACTTCGCCTTATCTTTGCGTGGATGGTCATTCAACCACACATCGCCAGATGGGGCAAATAACCTGTTGTTCCGGGAAGGTGTTGTTTCAGGTAAATCAACTGTAATTTTTACCGGCGACTCGACCTCGCAATCTGCAGAAAATGCCTCTCAGATCATCGATCTTTCACAAGACTCGTTTCTCGGAGTTGGTTCAATCAACTTGCTTGCCGACGGCCGAGGTGTCTTGACATTAAGATACACTCAGGTTGATGAAGCACGCCCCTATGATGTCATGAAGGTTGAATGGGGTGGTGACACCGGATTATTCACTTCACTGGGGCAGTCGCTTGAAGCCAATTTCAACGGTTCACAGGTTACTTGGTCCGTACAAGCATCTCCATCGCCAGGCGATAGCTTCTGAGAGGCTCTTAGCAGAGGAATCCCAAGCCCGTTTAGCGGATGATTCATGAACCCAAAGCCACTGGTCGTATTGAATCCCATGCAGTCAACCTCAGTATATACTCGTGACCGTTGCATAACCGGTATTCATGGATTGGATGAAATTCTTCGCGGAGGCATCCCTCACGGTTCAACAGTTCTGGCTGCTGGAACATGTGGTTCCGGAAAGACAACTCTTGCAATGGAGTTTCTTGTCAGAGGAGCTCTCGCAAAGTTGCCTGAATCCTGTGCTCACTTTACCGCAACTGAACCTTCCATCAAACTCTTAGAAAACATTCGCCAATACGCTTTCTTTGATATGAAAATGGTCGATTCTGGTAAAATCAACGTTTTTGATATGGATGTGCTGTATTCTTGGTTAGGATTAGATAAGGCGTCATTTGACCTTGATGATGTGCATGCTCTCATCAAGGCGATAATCAATATTGTACATGAGATTGGTGCTACTCGACTCGTCATCGATTCGGTAACTACGCTTTGTTACAAGATTAAGTCTGAACAACTTATACGTGATTTTCTCTTCACTTTGGGAAAGAAACTTGCATCACTAGGTTGCACCACAATTCTCATTTCCGAAATTACATCTGCTACAGAGAATGCTCACTGGTCCTCCTTCGGTGTCGAAGAAGCCATCGCAGATGGAATTATTGTCATGGGTGACGTCGAACGTATGGGGCACTTGCTGCGATTTCTTCAAGTTGTTAAGATGCGAGGGACTTCTCACAGTAGGGCGAAGCACGCTATTGAACTAACACCACTTGGGGTTATGCTAACTCCGATGCTCAAATGGGGTGCTCAGCACGATAAAACCAACAAGGTAGGATGATTCAATGTATCAAAATCTCATACTCGACGACCGTATAGCAGAGCAACTTGCTTCAGATGTGAGTCTTAACAGTGCGATTCAAGTAAGATGTGGTAATTCAAACGCCTTCAATGTCACGGCAAGTACACTGATTCCTTTGATGCAAATGTTCGAAATGGGTGGTGTTTACATATGTGCCAGCGTCGGTGCTGCTGAGCGTATTGAAGAATTCAAATCCATTGGACTTTCTGATGAAGATATATCACGCATCCAATTCATTGATCTCGTTTCATCAGGTATTTTGGGAGGTACGGATGTTGAATACAACAACATTCACTTCGTAGACAGCCCAATTATGCTTGAATCTGTACTTCTTCGAACGCTGTACATTCTTCGAATGACCACATCTGCTCGAAATTTCGTATTTCTTGACAGCGTGAATGCTCTTGCTATATACAACGATGATAGAATGCTTGCAGAATACCTTCACACGTTCATTAACACATTCCGTCAGCGAGAGGTTCTATCGGTTATTCTGAATGTCCCTGACCAAACACCTCCGCTGGTTTTAGCGAATCTTGATTTGTACTGCACCGACCTTATAGACAGAGGCCAAGTACTCATTAACTGAGGTAATTATTATGTCAAGAAAAATAGAGTTTGACCCTGAAGATGAAGAGTTCTTTGGTAAAGTTGGTTCCTTCGGAGTTCCAAAATTCGATAATGAAATGCACGGAGGAGTACCTCGCGGTTTCATGATGGTAGCTTTTACCGATACCGGTTCTGGAAGCGAATTGTTTGCGAAGCAGTTCACTTCTCCTGCCGAAGAGTCGGACAATACCCTGTACATTTCTACCAACGAAGGACAACAAGAGATTATCCGAATCTTCCAGAAGTACGATTGGCCGCTCGACATCAATGTTCGAACCATTGGTGAAGAATACAATTCTACTGTACTGGAGCGTGAATTGTTGGCAAGTCGATACCGTCTCGAGGGCTTTCGGCTCGATGACATACGAAGACTCGCGCAAACTCGTTTTGTCGATGACAACACCCAAGACTACCTTACTGAAGTGACCAACGAAATTATGGCCCTTGGACCTTACTTCCGTGCAGTAATTGACAGTCTTGATTTTTTCCTGCAGCGAGAAGACCCATCGAGAGTTGTGGCTATGGTTCGAATGCTCCAAGCCCATGCCCAGTTGAACAGGGGGTTGCTGCTGGTATCGGTTTCAACAAACGGACTTGACCCCACAGTGAAACAAGAACTTGCTTCAATTGCTGACATGGTACTTTCGTTCCAAGTTCGTACTATAGGTACTGATTTTGAGACCTCTATGATTGTATCGAAATTCCGAAACGCACCCGAGAATCTCAAAATTCTGGTTTTCCGAGTTACTCCCGAAGAAGGAATCACTCCAGAGACAGTCGAGCGTATTGCTTGAATGACTCTCTGCGGTGCCCGAGGAGCCCACAAATTGATTTTTTGTGTTGCGACATGTCCAAAGAGGTCGGGCGAGAGGCGAAGACATGGGCGACCGTTCGGCTACTGGTGGTTACGATCCTTCCGGCATTGATATCGATGCGTGGGAAAAGTTGGAGTTGCAACTTGAAGAAACTATCCCAAATTACGACCGTGTCAACCGATTGATGACGTTTGGACAAGATAAGAATTGGAGGCGAAATGTTCGAAACCATGCAAGCTCTGGAATGAAAGTGCTTGAGGTGGGTTGTGGACCTGGTTCGTTTGCAGAGGACCTTGTGGGGCTCGATGTCACCTGCTTAGACCCATCATCTGAAATGTTGAAAGTTGCCAAAGTACGGGTTGATGGAGCTCGACAATCGCGTGGTGAAGAGCCGGCCAAGTATGTTGAGGCAATAGCAGAATCAATACCTCTTGAAGACAATACGTTTGACATGGTATTTTGTTTGTTCTCGTTTCGAGATTTTCAAGACAAAAAGAAAGGCTTAACTGAGATTTTCCGAGTACTGAAACCAGGTGGTCGTTTGATAATTTGCGATGCAGGTAAAGCAAACTGGTTTCATGGCTTAGGCGGACGCATTTGGATGGCAACAGTAGTTCAATGGATTGCACGTTATGTCACGAAGAAAAAGAACCATCCTTGGAAAGGCCTTGCCAACACATATACTCAGTACGGTACCAACGGATATTACCGTAACATGATGAAGGATGTAGGGTTTCAAGATGTGCAAGGGCGCCTTCTATGGCCGTTTCTCATGGCAACTCGCTTTCGCGCCACAAAACCAAAGTCGGAATGAATTTGCTTGGGCTGAAATGTCCATTCTAACTGCCCATCATCCTCATAAACCTCTTTCTATTCGGCGAATCACTGGTGGTTTACTTGGGTATGAAAGATGTACTTCGAAAAATCAAGGAAGCCGAGCAGTCCGCTGAAAAGCGCCTCTCGTCTGCCCAAACAGAATCAAGCAAAGTCGTGGCAGATGCTCGACGTGAAGCCGCCGCACTTGTTTCAGGCGCTACTGAAGACTCGGTTTCAGAGACTCAAGCAACGCTCGATGCCGCTCGTTCGAAAGCCAACAAAGAAGCTGAAAGCGTCTTGAAAGAAGGCGCCAGTACAATCAAGGATATTGAATCTGATGCAGCCAGTCGAAAAGAGAAAGCAGTCAAGTCTTTACTTGATGCAGTAACATCACAGTGAGGCGATATCATGTTTGCTACTTCCGAGATGTCACGTCTTACGGTAGCAGCACCCGTTGAAAAAATGGAGGAAATCCTACGTGTTTGCACTGAACTTTCCTGTGTCCACATTCAAGAATATGGGCGATTTGAAGACGGAATTGGGGTCGGAAGCTCGATGGATTCTGAAGATGCAAATGCAGTCAGTAATCTCTTGGTCAAAGTCCAAGCAGTTTCTTCATCTGTTCAAGCAGTCAACACTGAAGGTGCAATGTCGCACAAGGAAGCCAAATCGCTTGTTGCATCCTTTGAAACCGAAATAAACACTGCTTTGGGTTATATCGACACAATCCGAGACTCCGAAGCAAAAATTTCCACCTGCCAAGAGCAGCATCATGTCCTTAATCGTCTCGCTCCTCTCGATTTGCCCTTGGAACTTATGGATGGATATGAAGGAATTGAACTGTTCGTAGGCGAATCTCGCAGAGCCTCGAAATCACGAGAAGTCTTTTCCGATATTCTTGCAGAGATCGAGCTTCATGCTGCGGGCGGATTAATTGCTGTTGCATGCCGACCTGAACACTCTGCAGAAGTTCAAATTTGTATGGCTGAATTAGGCTCAAAACCTGTACAGATACCGAAGGGCGAAGGTTCACCTGGTCAGAAAGCCGAGGCACTCTTGGATGAAATTAAGCGTCTTGAATCGACAATTGTTGAATCTCAAGAATCTCTAGACCAATGGACTGAAAAGAACGGCAGAAACCTCGTTGCTGCTGAAGAGTATCTTTCTAGGGAATCTGCAATTCACACTGCACCTACGCTCGTCGCAGTGAGCAACCAAGCATTTGCCCTTGATGGATGGGTTCCATCCGACCAAGCCTCCAGTGTTGAAAGCGCACTGTCAAAATTAGCATCTCACGTTTCGATTGAGGAATACGAAGGAGGTCATCATCATCACGACGAGCATGAACATGAAACTCCTTCTCATCCAGAAGAATTGATCATGCTCTCTAATTATCTTCAGCGCTCCAATCAATCGATTTTCCAGTTTTTCCAGTCAATCGACTTGGATGACTCAGGAATGATTGATTGTTACGAATTCCAAATGGCGCTCAAAAACGCAGATATCGCTAACCTTCCACCATGGGAAATGGGTAAACTTGTTTCTGCGGTTGATTTGGATGGGGATGGAAAAATCAACCTTCCTGAACTGGATATTTCTCTTACACTCATACGCAACACACCGTCCCATGACGATACACACGATGAGCCAGAGCCTCCAATCCAGTACACAAACAATTCCACCTCCGAACCCTTTGAACTGATGGTTGACTTGGTTGGCCGTCCCAAATACGGTACCTTTGACCCAACCATGTTGATTATGATGACATTCCCATTCATTTACGGAATGATTCTAGGAGATTGGGGATACGGAATAGTCCTCTTGTTGTTGGCCGGTTGGCTTGGCAGCAAAGCCTTTGCCGCTGACCCCATGGCTCAAAAAGGTCTTACAATTCTGAGGTGGATGGGCGTATGGTGTATCATTTGGGGTATCATTTTTGCAGAAGGATTCGGCTTTGTTTGGGACAAAACCGGACAGAT
>JASLVU010000150.1 GCA_030741225.1 Candidatus Poseidoniaceae archaeon
TTTCAAAGCCATTACCTCGAAGGAACGAACCGAGATCAAACATTCCAAAGTGAGGGTCAAATCGGAAGAAGCCAGCAAAGAAGAGACCCAGACGACCGCATCTCAAGGTTAGGAATTTTCCGATTAGGATTCGGATTTCAGGTAACGAAAAGAGCAAATTAAGATCCCATGGACCGCCTCCATTTGCTCGGTCAGGTAGGGAGGGGAAGAATAGCCGTAGAATGAAGTCGAAGTCAAATCCATTCAAAGATCTCAAATTTAAATTTGGAATTGACCAACCTGAAAAGAGATTGAGATTCAGTTGGGGAAGTGTAATTGACAGTCCTGGAATCGTTATTGGCCAAGGAATTTGAGGCATGTCTATTCCATCCCAACTGAAACGCAATGTACCGTCGAAATTCCACCATCCTCTATCGCTGCCATGGAAACGGATAAACGACAGATCTGGGAGATGAAGATCGAGACCATCCCAAGACAGCCCTTGAATTCCTGAAAAGTCAAAACCACTCGGTAGTGACGAAAACAATCCAGATAAATCCGGTATTGAACCTTCAAATTTGAAGTTCTCTGCATCAAAATAATATCCAAACTGTGACTCTGTATCGGCGGTCGCTGCCATCCACTCTACTCCAGCAGATACTGAATCAACAGTCATCTGCATCGATGCAATATCGACAATATCGATTGCAGGTCGAGATGAATTAACCATTTGTGATTGTAATGAAAGGTCGAGTTGCGCCCCTTCAGCCCATATCGCATCTGCTGACTGGGAATCGCTTTGTCCGGGGTCTGGCAAAATGACTGAAAACATTTCAAACACGAGTCTTGCATCCAATTCGAGCTTTTTGCCAAATGCTACTTCTGTGAGGTACACGGTTGGAAGGACACTCCACTTTCCTTCAGTATCTCCGCTGTTGAGATACTCAATTTGAAGTTCGACTCTTGGCAGTGAAGAGTTCGAAGTAACATCGGCAGCGTAAACTTCAGTGATTGTGTCAGCAGAGATGGCATGAGATACAGAGCATTCTCCATCAGTGCGAATTGGAATAGGTGAACCACCCTTAATTTCAAGAACAATTGAGTGAATGATGTCGATTACTGCCTCTAAAAGGAGAGACCAAGGTCGAACACCAGCTAGATTCCCTGCTTCATTTGGAAGGGCATTCATTTCGAGAAGATTTCTGTGATATCGTGCTATGGTTGCCATTGGGTCAGAAAACAGATTGGAAAAAGAGAGCGTTGGTGTACTACCACCGATGCGAAGGTCTTGTGTTCCCTCCCACATTACCGAACGAACATTGTGCATGCTTCCATCGTTACGTGGTGAAACCAAACCGAGCAGAGCCCCTATACGTTGGAGATAACTGTTTGAGGTAAACATGTCTGACAATGCACTTCGAAAAGGTTCTCCAAGTGCTGAGATTACATCATCAAGTAACCCTCCTGATAAGAGGTCAATATTTCTAAATGTGCCATTGATGTTCACATCCACAAGTGTTAGGTCCGGAGAAAGTGTGTGATTGCTTCCTAAACTTAGTCCAGCACGAAGACTGCCAACTGATCCTCCGAAATTCCCCAGTGCAGAATTGACGGCTGCTGACAAGTGAGGTGAGTTTGGACTCCACGAGAACAGGGTTCCGTCATGTGCATTTATCTCAATGCCGAGGAATCCAGAGGAGAGAGTTTCCACAGTACCGTTACCTAGAAGGGGTAGTGAAACGATGTCCAAATCACAAACCATATCTATTGAATTTTGTAAAGTAGGAGGAGAGGATCCATCTGAGTTGAAATCCACTGAAAAATGGGCATTACTGCCTATGTGCAACCAATACGAGCCATCGGGTGAATTGGTCGTCCATAGACGAAGTCCTAATCCTCCAGCACCGGCTCCAACTGAAATGGTAAAGTTCCACGGATTGTCCTCCGTCCCATCACCTGGAAGGAATTCCGAACCGGGGTCTGAACCAGTGAAAAGAGCGACGAAATGCCGAACCCAGGATTCAAAATCTACAGTATTGGTAAGAATGCCTTGAGCCCATTGCTTGATTCCATTGGCTATGTCTTCGGGGCCATTCATATTGAGTAGCAATCCTATGAGTCCAATTTCCGGTACGCTTGGTACCTTTGACGAATCAAGACCGAGAATCGGGAGTAGATGGTCGGAAAGGACACCTGCCGGAACAGCATTGAGTAACAATCCTAGCAGTTGGTTAAAGTCAGGATTGAAACCTTGTCCACTTTGCATCAAACTTACATTGAGGTTTTGGGGCAGCGCAGATTGCGAACCAACAAAATTGTCTAAATTTAGTTCGATATCAGCACCGGACCGGCTTAATGCTAGACGTAAACTTATTGCGTCACATGACATACTGCCTGCAGTAAATTGGCTGCTGCCCTGAGGGGTGAGACGAGCTTGTATAGAAAGAGCAGAGAGATGTTCTTCGCCTAACTCAGCATTCTCAATAAGCAGGGTTTTTTTGTTCATACTTCCGTCTAGATTGGATTCTAATCGAAGAATTGGAAGTGACATCTCAAGATCGAGAACAGAGGACGTTCCAATTGCCAACCCTTTCAATTCGCCAAACAAACCCAAATGAATCCGTTGACAGTTTGTACCGTCCGAATCCAATGTTTGGGCAAGTTTTGTGCGGTTGTAAGAGATTCCAAGATTCAACTCATGAGTGTCCGTCGACAAATCCAAAATTTGTTGCCATATTTCTTCTTGGGAGCCAGAACTTGGGTCGGATGTGACATGGCCATCTGTGTCCCTGTGCTTTGTTTGAGCAAGAGGAATTTTATCAATGAGGTCGAGAATTGTAAGTATCGCAGAAGTTCGTTGATAACTTGAAACAAATCCAAGCGCTTTTTCAAGTGACCAGCCATCAAGATCCAGATCATTTCCATCCCCTCCAATCATTCCCAAGGCTTCCAAAATCGGCACAATAGGTTCTGCAATATCTTCGGCAAAGTCCATTACACTCACATTGACACTAGCCATTGATTTTCACCTCCTGATTGCTGTGAAGATTCGTGTTTTTTCCTGTGATTAACAAACCTTGAGAGTTGATTGAAAACAAAGGCTCGTGGATTTCTTTTGATACCGAAGAATCAATCCAAGTAAGTACATGCTCCCAAATTGATTCGATAAGAATCAGTCCCCACTGATTTTCAATGATTTCGTGGCATTCCAGTGGACGGTTGACAAGAGATGTTCGAGTTAATTTTGCACCGATTGAAAAGCGAATTGTAACTGTTTGATCATCGGTTTGATCGCAATATACTGGAATTGAAAGACAGAGTTCTGATTCGATAATATCAAGTTCTATCTCCCCACATTTAACAATCAATTCTGAACCGTTGTGAGACCAAACAACAGTCGAACTGTCTTTCGAACTCATTGAATTTTTCAAGTAAGGCAAGAGTGTGTTGAAAGTTCCATCATGCTCAATTTCTTTTGGTAGGACTCCCTTCAGGGTACGATAGTCATCAGGACTTAACAACCCCCGAAATGTATCGTCCATTCCGAGCACGAGAACACCATCAGGATGCCGGTTTTGAATGGTTTCAATAGCCAATTGAATAGGTGTATCTTCTCTTAATCGGAGCAGGTTTGTGCGCATGTGTTTCTTTACAGTCTCCCGATTTGGATTCTTCTTTTGAGAAAAAATGGATAAAAGTTGTTGAACAGACAAAATTCCTTGAACACCTTTCTTACTGTCTTGTGCGAGAACAAATTGCACACTTGGTCGGCGAAGGAGCAAGGACACTTTGTCGAGGCGTTCGGATACCGATACCATTCGGAATTCATCACGTAATTCGACTGCCTCGCCAATAGTCTCAGGTTGCTTTTCCTCAACAGAATCTCCTACGATTCTTTGTTTCAAATTTCGAAAATCTTCAGCGCTAAGGTATCCAACGAAGGTATTTTCCTTATCCAAAACAAGAACAGCATCGGGTTTACGTTCGGTAATTTCTCGTACTGCTTTGCTAATTGGAATATCGACGCGAACTCGAAAGAGATTTGTCAGCATAATTGAACTGGCCCGAACAGTGAGTGGGTCACCCTCTGAGGCAAGATGCTCGAGCAGTGTTTGAACCTTTACGATTCCAGCGATTCCAGCCCCTTTTGGGCCTCGAATCAGTGCAGCTGAGTTCTTTACCGGAGAGAGCGCCTTAGCAACATCTGCAAGTACGGATGTATAGGGTAAAAGAGCAAACTCGTCGCTCAAAACTATATCTCCGATT
>JASLVU010000151.1 GCA_030741225.1 Candidatus Poseidoniaceae archaeon
CCTCGAACGAAACGCTTGCACAATGAAAGCACCGTTCGGAACTGGCGATCGAGCTTGGCGTTTCCTTTTCATCGTGTCACGAGATTGACAGAACGAAATCAGCACGGCCTGGACGATGGTCAAAACTGGTCCCCGCTCCCAGACTTGAACTGGGGACACCCTGATGTCTGCTGAGACGTTTGTTTTTACACAACTACAGTCAGGTGCTCTACCAACTGAGCTAAGCGAGGTATTCCTTCGCACTATACACCACTACTTAATCCTCATCAATTGAGCGAAAGGTGGAAAAGGGAATTTTCCTTCGAAATTGGGTCAAAAACCCTGAATCAACCCTTACCTTATCATAGGTCGAGGTACATGTGCCATTGCGAGGAGTTTGGAATGGACAATCTACTGCCAAAATCGCCCTCTCGATTGACTCGGGAATGTGCGCGCTTAAGTAGGGAAAGAGTAGGCTCTCGGAATCAGGATGTGTAGGGATGGGACCCGGTACTTCAGGAACTGAGAACAACGCTCTTGCCGACATGGTGAACCAAATGGCCAACGAGGCGAAGCGCGGCGCTACTGCTCTCATGGATGAGGAAGTCGGAACCCTCGGAGTCCCCAATCCTCGAATTCTTATCGTTGGTTGCGGTGGTTCTGGCAACAACACACTCAACCGGATTACTCACTTGGGCGTTGAAGGGGCAGTTACGGTCGCCATCAACACCGATAAACAACACTTGGATCACACTCGTGCTCTGCAAAAACTCCTGGTAGGGCGACACATTACCCGAGGCCTTGGTGCAGGAGGCGACCCGTCAACCGGCCGTCGATGTGCTGAGGCTGGCCGAGAAATGATTCGCCGAATTGTCACCGGTGCCGACCTTGTGTTTATCGCCAGTGGGCTTGGAGGCGGTTCTGGAACCGGAATCTGCCCAATTGTTGCTGAAGAAGCCAAAGCTGCTGGCGCTCTTGTGGTTGGTATTGTCACCACGCCGTTCCATGTCGAGCGCAGACAACGCATGACCAAGGCGCTTGAAGGTCTTGAATCGCTTCGCCGCGTTGCCGATGCCGTCTTGGTGTTGGACAACAACCGTTTGTTGCACTATGTGCCTCATCTTCCATTGGACGAAGCATTCTCCATCATGGACCAACTTGTCGCTGAAATTGTCAAAGGCATTGTTGAGACCATCACGCTGCCTTCACTCATCAATCTGGACTTTGCCGATGTTCGAGCCATTATGGCTAACGGTGGAGTAACGATGATGCTCTACGGAGAAAGCGACCGTGGGCCTGAAGAAGTGGTTCACGAAGCACTCAATCATCCACTTTTGGATGTTGACATATCCGGTGCAACCGGAGTTTTGATTCACGTGACCGGTGGCAGATACATGACTTTGGATACTGCCTCCCAAGTTGTTGATCTGCTGACCTCGAAAGTCAGTGAAGATGCAAATGTGATTTGGGGGGCTCGTCAAGATGCTGGATTTGGTGATACCATCAAGGTCATGGCCATTATTACCGGCGTTGGTGGAACGGATTTACGAACCGCTCGAATGCAGCCAAACCTGCTCGGTGATGCGTTGCGCCTAACCCAAGACCAAGGTCGAAATCAAGGAAACGACAATCTCGGATTCCAACGATTTGATTGATTTTGGTGGCAAAAAGCGTGTTTTGAAAAAAGAACATTCTTTCGTAACCGTCAAATGTATGGAGCGTTGCATCTCAACCATGCGAGCCAAGACCCTTGTGGCCCTCATTGTTACCGCTTTGATGCTTACGCCTGTTCAAGCAGGCGATGTAACTGCATCTCAAAGCCAACAACAAGAAGACCCGAAGCAACCCAATGCCAACAACACCACGATGTACATGTGGAGCAACGGCATGGCAACCGAATGGTCTCATTTCAGCCTCAACGAAACCGAATCTGTTGAGGAAGGAGAGTTGACCGAAGAAAAAGACAACGGTCTTATCAACATCAAGTACAGATTCACTATGGACCCAACCCTTGACAAGCGACTCAACATGACTGTTGGTGGAGAAATTCGCGGTAACTTCAATGTCTACTATGAAGGCGATATTGACAACGGTGGCGAAGGTAATTGCAACAACGACTGCGAATACCTCAACATCACCGTATACCGCGGTGCAAGCAAAGTATTCCAACACACTGAACAACCTTGGCCTGCTGAAAACTGGAAGAACGTCGTCTTCTCCTACACCATCAATGAAGAAGACGGTCATACTGTTTGGGACTCAACCAACGACAATCCAACTATCGAAGTCACCATGAAGGTCAAAGGAAACTACCAGAGTGGTGGTATCTTTGGCTTACAAGGTAGCGGAGAACCTGCTGCATTTGGATTCAAACTTGGTGAAGATGCACGTTTAGAATTGCCAATCGACGAATCAACATGGAGTGAGAAATTCCAAGCTGGAATTGATGATTCAATGGGTGAAGAAGACATGCCTGGATTCACGCTTGTCGTCGCTTCGGCTGCAATCGCAATGGCGGTCTTTGTCAACGTCGGCAAAGACGAAGAAGACGAAGCGTAATTCTAGCGCATCGCCTGAACGGCCTTGAGAATTGATTCGGAGTTCAGTGCAACGGCTTGTTGTTCTCCCGATTCAAGATTTTTGACCATCGCTTGATTGCTTTCAAGGTCACGTGGACCAACAACAACCGTGAATTGGCAACCAATTGAATTGGCCCACTTCATAGCTTTGGGAATCTTTCGCCCTCGCAGTTCAAGCTCAACGCGCTCTCCACCTGCTCGCAAGCCCGCAACAATTGGCAACACATGTGAGACATCAATGCCAAACGGAATCACGGCAACTCGACCGCTTCGATCTACTTCTCCGGGAACGACTTCTTCTCGACCGCTTGCCTCAGCCTGTGCTTCAAGAGCAAGCAATACTCGGTCGAATCCCAAACCGAATCCGCAGCAAGGGTCCAAGTCGGGCAACCCAAACAAATGCAGCAGTTTGTACGAACCGCCACCAAGCACTTGCCCTTCACCTCCAAGTTCAGGAACCTTGACTTCAAACACCATTCCAGTGTAGTAGTCAAGTCCTCGAGCTACAGTCAAATCCACGGCCAGTGAAGGAGGGGTTGGCGCTAAGGCGGCGACTGCATCAAGAGTGGTTTGCAAATCATCCAGTGCATCAAGTGACACTCCTGCAAGTGAGGAAAGAATTTCTCGAGCAGGTCCAAGGGTTTCTCTGCCGCCTTCAAGTTGGGAAAGTGCTCGCAAAGGAGCGGCATTTTCGGGGTTAATCCCGTTGCTGCTGAACAGTTCAGCGAGCCCTGCATCATCGCCTTTGTCGAGCAGACGCATCGCACTGGCAACTGGAGGTTCAGTTGCTCCTTCTGGCGTCTCTCCGGACAATCCTAATCCAGTCAAAGCACCTTTCAAAATACCAACATGCCCAATTCGAATTTCCCAATTTTCAAGACCGCACGCATCCAGCATGTCAATCGCTAAAGCGATGACTTCTGCTTCAGCCAACGGCCCAGATTCACCAATCAATTCGACTCCATACTGGAAAAACTCGCGATATCGGCCTTTTTTCGATTCTTCGTATCGGTAACATTGGCCGTAGTAGGACAGTCGAAGCGGGCGAGGAAGCATTTGCATACCTTCTTCAGCAATCATTCGCATGACTGGAGCAGTCAATTCTGGTCGAAGGGTCAAAGGACGCTCGCTCTTATCCTCAAAAGCATAAAGCTGAGAGACAATACCTGGGCCTGACTTTGCAGTAAACAAATCCAGTGACTCAAAAACAGGTGTTTGAATTCGAGAAAAACCGTGACGGCGAGCCCGTTCTTCCAAGAGATGCTCAAACGCTAAACGGCGCGACATCACTTTTGGAGTGAAGTCACGAGTTCCACGAGGGCGTTGCACCATGAACCTTCCACGAACCGACTGTTCATCACCTCTTCGCTTTCAAACAAGCAAGTATGTTGGTTTCTCGACTCAATGTTGTTCGAGGTTGCCAAACCAATTGTCACTCCAGTCGGTCTCTTCTGGTTCTATTTCTTCTTCATCTGCCCAAGTGGTTGGCATTTCGGAATCAT
>JASLVU010000152.1 GCA_030741225.1 Candidatus Poseidoniaceae archaeon
ACCTCGTGTTCTTCCTCTTCACCATCGGAAAATTGCTCTTCAGTTTCCTCATCTTGAAATATCTCATTGTCCATGTCGTCGTCGTTATCTTCAACAGCATCTTCATCTTCATCTTCATCTTCATCTTCATCTTCATCTTCATCTTCGATGTCGATGTTCAGTCCCAATGAATTCTTCTTTCGGATGAGAGCAATACACGTGAGCGCAACTAACCCGAGTACAGGTAAAAATAAAATCGGATAGTTGAGAAATAAATCCGTTGTTGATTTAATCAGCCCCGGTTCCACAGTTTCCATTTGCTCTAGACTTATTTCCAGTTCACCTTCACTAACCCACCATGGCGACCAGTAAAATGTCTCAGAATACGTAGTCTGAACGCTAACATCAATTGGGTGGAGCTCAGAGTGTTGGGCGAGGGAGGCATCGGTTGATTTCGGTTGTGATTTTAATCTAAATTCAAACGGATACGACAGTTTTTCACTCATGTTGAATGTGGAAACAAAAGTCATTGAAACATGTGTCTTTTGATCTGCTTGGGCAATCAAAGTCATTCCACTTTTAACTTGACACTCTACATGTCCACCTTCCAATTGTCCTGATGACAGTTCCAGAACATCACTCCATGAATTGAGATAATGATTATGGTTCATGTTCAGGCAGACAGCTTTGGCAAAAACGTCAGTCTCTTCTTGACTGAGACGGGTGTCTGCAATCACTGATTTTCTTGATAAGTTTCTCAAAACTGATGAAAGTTCTAGGTCGAGTGTAAATGTATCTTGAATAGAAAATGTTGTAGAATTAACCGAAATCAGGATCTTTCTCATCGTGTCAATATTCGGTGTTTTACTGCATGGTATTGTCGTTACCACACAATTGTTATCTCTCGAGTCGGGGATTGCATCACCATCATCATCCTCATCAATCATGTCGGGAATGTTATCGCCATCGAGGTCAGCACCACTTTCACCATAACCTTGTGGCAATGTCGGCGCTCCATAGGCTGCAATGTGGCCAGTATTTGTAGCCACATACGCCATCTGACGAGTTCCAAATTGATTTTCAATGATGTCAAAGTCAAGTCCTTGGTGACCCATGTAGATGGAAACAATGTCGTTCAAACTTGATGAGTCGACACTCAAAATTCGGGAGGGAGAACTTGTTTCCAGTACATGCAACTGGTTGCCATTCGTTGACCAACGGAGACTCGAGGCTCCTGTAAAATTACGCTCGTTGAGTGATATTCCTTCAAATGACCAAGTGGACAAATGTCCATTTTCGGTTAACACTGCAAATCGTTCATCATTGGAATCAAATGAACACCCCTGAATTTTAGATTCGAAATTCCATACTTTATCTGTAGATACCCCTTGACTTGACCACATTACAACCCGACCGTTTTCATCGCCGGTCAAAATATAGTTTCCAAGTTGAGAGTACTCTATGCAGGTGACGCGAGTGTTGTGCTCACCGTTCAGAGAAGTTTCGATTTCCATATCGCTAATACGGAGTAAATTTACTCCATTGTTACTGTTTGGAACGGCGAGTAATTGACCATCTGTTGACCACGAGACCATTTCAGGTTGAGAATTTGACGATTGCTGTTTGTTCGACAAGGTGAGTGTATTCATATCAATAATTTGAATTGTATCGTCATCAAGGCCTGAACCTGAGCGTGTCACAGCTAAGTACGAACCATCAGGAGAGAATTTAACTTCCAATACATCGTTGCCCATTGGGAATGTCTTGATGATTTCCAAGGAACTTTGTGAATGGAGAGCCACAAAGCCATCATACCCGCTAGCGATGTAGGTCTCGTTGGGGCTTATATCGACAGTCCTCGATTCAGACCCACCATCCGCAACGGTAGTATCAACAAACGAAATATCCGAATACTGTCCTGCTGCATTGCCTAAACCTCCTATCAGCAACAGGAAGAGTACGAGCAATGCATTGGTCTTCAGGTGGGAGGCGCGCACTGCCCGCATTAACATAACCTCAGCGGTGACCGTTTGAATAGTTCACGCATGTTCGCCGAAAAATAATCATTTTTATCCGGTTGGTTCATCAAGGTCGCCTTGTTCGCTGAGTCATGGTAGCTGAATTGCCACTGGATGAAAATGGGAATAAGATTGTTCGTATTGGCCACTCACCCGACCCTGATGATGCTTTTATGTTTCACGCCATGACCACGGGTGCTTTTCCAACTCCTGGGTACAATTTCGTACATGAATTACAAGACATTGAAACCCTAAATCATCGAGCCATGAACTGTGAGCTTGAGGTTTCAGCAGTCTCCATACATGCTTTCCCGGAAATTTCTAAGGATTATGCTTTGATGAACTGTGGAGCATCCATGGGCGAAGGCTATGGCCCTATGGTGGTATCTTTGCCCGAGACCTCATTGGATGATGTAAAATCATCTCCAATTGCTGTCCCCGGTCTAAAGACCAGCGCATATCTTGGTCTACGACTGGCATGGGGGGATTGTGAAATTGCTGTTGTTCCATTTGATGAAATCATTCCGAGAATTCTTGATGGCACTTACAAAAGTGGACTTATCATCCACGAAGGACAATTGACCTATGTCGAGCATAACCTGACTGTACATATCGATTTGGGAGTTTGGTGGAATGAGCGTACTGATGGTTGGCCTATGCCGCTTGGAGGCAACGTAGTTCGTCGTGATCTCGGAAACCAAGTGATGGAGGATATTACCAAATATACGAAAATGAGTATCGAATATGCTCTCAAATCTCCTGCTGAAGCACTCGAATTTGCCAAGAAATGGGGGCGTGGTATCGATGATGACACGAATCGTGAGTTTGTGGGGATGTATGTTAACGATCGAACGATTGATTACAAGAATGAAGGAAGGGCTTCTGTCCGTCAATTCATTCAAGAGGGTCAGTCAATAGGCATGATTACAAACGATTTTGATGCTACATCGATGTCGTTTATAGGTTCGAATGAGTGAAGGGTATGGGTACTGAGAATCGAAAACCAATGGTCAGTCAGTTTGGTTCAGTCGATCCTGCACCAGCCCAATTCCAAGGCAGTGTTGAGTCATGGTCATCAACATTGGTGGATGAAAATCTACCTATGTTTCAGAGAATGCGAAGTGTTTTTTCTCTAAGAAACCATGGCTCAAATGAAGCTTGTCTTGCCTTATGCACTGGATTTTCAGCATCGAGTGCTTTGCTAAGGCATGAACTCGCCTATGTCCTTGGCCAGATGCAAAATGATGTTGCATTACCTGCACTTATTGAAAGACTAAGCGATTCAAATGAGCATATAATGGTTCGACATGAAGCTGCCGAAGCACTTGGCGCAATTGGAAATCTTTCTGCTCGCCCAGTATTGGAGGAATTTCTAAACGACGAAAACCCCGAAGTTGCTGAGTCGTGTGAAGTAGCACTTGATTTGTTGAAATGGTGCTCATCGGATGAATGGGATAACGCAGAATGGTAATTTTTCAGCCCCCAAGTTCAAAGACTCAGTACCCATGCGCTAACCAAGAGGGATATTATGCCGCACGACCACATCACGCTTGCTCAGGCTCCAAACGGTGAAATCGGCCCGCGATGTGAAAAGTGCGGTGTTCGTCTTACTTTTGGAAACGCTATGGCCGTTGGCAAATATTACATGTGCTGGGAACATTATGTTGAAGCCACGGGTGCTGATACTTCGACCACAATTGGTGAATCAGAAGAACGATTCTGGATGACTGAATAATTCGTTTTGTTCAATAACCCTCACGACCAAGCACGCTTTGGTGGAAGTTTATGGCAGCAGGATGGGCAAGATTTGCACACCGTTTCGGGACTTACTATCGCAGTTCTGAATTTTGGACTCCTCCGCGTTTGCGAACTCGAGAGTGGATGTTTATTCCTTTTGGAGGCGCTCCACCGATTCGCCACAAAGGTTTCACTGACATGAGTTCACTAAGGCAATTTATCACCGAACGATCAATGCATTCCTGCTTTTATTCAACAGCATATTGGG
>JASLVU010000153.1 GCA_030741225.1 Candidatus Poseidoniaceae archaeon
GCATATGCTTGTTCCAAGACGTTATCTCCCTTGGCAGCCCACTTCGAGGCGTTTTGAGTGTACCATCCCTCTGTACGCACATTGGGCGCATTTGGATTGTTCGCCAGTAGAATGTCTCGATACATTCGCAACTGGCGATTTACTTCAGTTTTTAATTCAAGTTCTGGGGTTCTCCCCGTCTTCAAATCTGCAACCAACCAGCCAACCAATTGGCCTTCATCATTGACATCTCCCATAAGCAAATCGAGTCTTCCCATAAGTCTGCCATCCGAGGTTTTCAATTCACCTTCGACTGCAATCGCTAATTTCTGAACACGGCGCCAAAGAGCACCTGTTACGCGTTCTTGTTCAAGACTACGAACGCCAACATGGTCAAGAAGCATCATAACGGCTCCTTTCTGATTACGAACGGCCTCTTTCCATTTGTCCTCTTTCCACTGAGGGCGCCGAGGTGTTGCGAGAAAAATGGCTTTTTCTTCTTCCCAACGTGCCTTCAAGACTTGATGTGCAAAATCGGGCATCCACCCGCTTTCAGCATCGCCAATATGAGAGATATCATTCAAGAGAAGGTCTTCTACTGATGCGTGTACTGCTGTACCCAGCGAGGCTGCCATACCTGCTTTACGCGGTAAACGTTGACGGCTCAACCAATACATCCTTGGGCATGTTTCGTATCGATTCCATGCAGATGGAGACAAAGAATGAGGCCGGACATCCGCAGAGGTTTGGTCCGACATAGGACATCCTTGAGTTCAACTAACATCAATCCACCGTAGTTCCAATTCATGCAAAGTGTTGAAACCTAAGAGCCACAGCATCTGCTCATGGAACGCCCCAGTGTCCGACTGAATACGAAAATTGAAACTGAAAATGCAATGGTTGTTGCTTGTTTCCCCAGTATTGGAATGGTTTCAAGCGTAGTAGCTCATTTTTTGATTGACCACTTGGACTTGGAGTTTGTTGGTGCAGTCGTCGACCCTCGGCTGCCTGTCATCACGCTTATCCAAGAGGGTGAACCTCTACCGGTCATACGCGCTTATGCTGGAAAGCCCCAATGTACGATTGAGGGCTGTGACCAAGTCATTTTGTTGATGAGCGAACTTGTCATCCCTGAACCTTTGGTCAACGATATCGTTTGGGCCATGTTTGAGTGGTCGAGAGAAAACAAAATTGTCCATGCTGTGGTTATTGATGCATTCGCTAAAGAAGGTATGAAAGGTAACCTCAACGGCGCTGAACCGACCATCGAATACGAAGACACCGAAGGTGTTGATGTGGTTGGTATTGGGGCAAACGAAAAAGTAAGAGAGATGTTAAAATCCATGGACATTACACTGCTCAATCAAGGCGTAATAAAAGGAATCAATGCTGCAATCTTGAGCGAGGCTCGACGCAGAGGATTGGACCTCATGTCAATCATGGTAGAGGCTGACCCGCGATGGCCTGATGCCCGCGCCGCAGCAACTCTTATTGAAACACTCAACAAAGTCTTGCCTTCAATAGACCTACCGCACCAACCTTTGCTTGAAGAAGCTGAATTTTTGGAAAGTCAAATCAAAGCAATGATGGAGGGTGCGGAAACCAAACCCGATGCATCCAGCAGCAGTTCAATGTATGGATGATGAAGCATTGAGTCGCTTCATTCCGATTGCAACCATCGCTATTCCCAGAATAAGTGCGATGATGCTAATGGCAAAAGGAAACAGCAACACCTGCTCATACGGCAACTGAAACACGTCCAGAAGAGATTCTCCTCGAGTGAATGTGCCTCCAACAGACGCTGTGAGCAGCATTGAGCCGCATGCCGCAAGTCCGGTAGCGCAATGAATTCGTGTCGCAGTAGGAGAATCCCAAAGACCATTGCCAAGTCGCCAGCGACTCAAAGCAGTCCCAATCGCAAATCCTGCTCCTGCCATAGAAAGGAACATCTTATTCACCAACAATGGGCTACTAAGGCCTTCTCCTGGAGATGAAGAGACGCCGCTTAAGATAGCAAGAGGGGTTGCGGCCAAACCAAAGACGAGCGTGAAATGGGCGACATTGTCAAACATACTCATCCATTCTGTTCGCTTCAGCAGACCAAAATGAATGAGAAAGCACAATGCGAAACAAAGACCTGAAACAGAGTAAGCCCCAACGACCAATTCAGTGGTTACAACGTGAAAAGTTTCGGAAGAAATCATTGCTCGCCACCTCCATATTTGCCAGCAAGATACTCATGGCCGTACCATCTCCATTGGTCTTCATTCCATCCCTCTGGTAAACCTCCTGCAGGGAGAGGAGCGATTGCCTCTTCAGTTTCGACCGATATTTCTTGTTCCTCCTCACCGTTTTGATGCGTAGGTAAAACAAACTCAGCCTGTTCGTATTTGCTTTCAGGAATTGATTTTTGGAGGCGTGACTGGAGTGCAAGAATTGTACCAGCAATCAAAAACAGCAGAGCGAACGACTGGGCATAAACTGCCAATTCTTCAACCTGCCATTTGGGCTCTTCAGCAACAAGTGTGAACCACGGAGTAGTTTGAGGTGGACCTTCTCCCTCCAAGACCGCTCGCCATTGAATTGTGGCAGGTTGGAGTGCTGCTGGAAGATTCGCAACCCAGGTATCGCCGCCTGAGGCATTGACCTGTGCAGTCATCAATGGACCTCCCAGAACCTGCCATTCAAGCTGCACGGATTCAGTATACTGGGTTTGTATGGTCAATTCGGTTTCGACCCCAAGTGTGCGAACAGTGGGGGGAGTGAAATCCGGAGAAAGTCGAGGCAGATCTTCGGGAACCGCTTCGACATCAACCGACAAGCCTTGTGGCTCGATACCGAAGAACGGGGTTGAATCGCCACCATGATGAATAGAGCCGTAAAACATCGTTGTACCGATGTTCGAAGACCGTACAACCCATGATACTGATGTTTCATTTGTGCCCGAAGGAAGAATGCGCTCAATGTAATTCACCGCACCGCCATTTGAATCTGACAAAATATCCCATCCAGCATCAAGTGGTGTGTCGGAATGTCCGGTTGTATCGGTTAACAAAAACAGTCCAATGAGGTCTGAATCAATGGCTTGAATATTGGATACGGTTAATGTGAGAGTGGTTGGGATTCCTGCATACACCCTTCCCGAGGATGACAATGAAAGGAGAGCTGTTGAAGAGCCATTGAGTGAGGCATCACCATGACAAGCGCCGCCACACTGCATATCACGCATTGAATCGCCGTTCCCTCCGGGTTCGGCTGCACCAAAACTTGAACAGAGCAAGAGAATTGTGAGCAGAAAAACAACTCGAGTGCTCCGATATACGTTCAATTTAATCCCTCCGGATAAAGGCAAACAAGCCTATAGCGACGCCAATGAGTAAGAACAGACCGCCTGAGATTAAGCCGCCAAACGACGATGGTCCCGGAGCGGATTCAGAAGCAGGAGTGACAACGATTTCAACTGCAGGCGTCGCTCCTGCAAGCAACACCTGGTCGCCTACCTGAGGTTGAATAGAATAGGTGTTCATTCCAGCAAATAGAGGTTGGTCAAGGAATGATGTTTCATCTGTAACTGCAACAGCGACACCGTTTCGTAGAATTGTGAAGTTCGCAGATGCTCCGTCCCATGACCATTCAAGTTCGACTTTTTGATTCTTAAGCGAAGCAGTAAAGTCAGATATGGACGGTCCTTCGGTCGGTGTTAACTGAACTGTAGTCGAATGTTGGCCACCAGTATCATCGAATACCACGAGGGTTACAACCGTATTTTTTACTGGTTGGATATTGACATGTGTACCCGATGCGGCGCCCACTGAGCCATCAGTGTCAATCCAATTCCATTGAGAATCAACAACAATTCCATCCGCATCGCTGGACGAAATCGAAGTAAGTTCAACATTTTCCCCTACCCAAACTGTGGAAGTGAGGATTGTTATTTCAGCAACTGGAACGATGTTGAGAATGGCCGTACTTG
>JASLVU010000154.1 GCA_030741225.1 Candidatus Poseidoniaceae archaeon
TACCTTATATCGTCAATCAAAGGAACATTCGTGTCATCCGGATATCCGTTGCTCTACGCACTGCTGGAAATTGCAGTGTTTGTCGCATTCGGAGCGGTCACGTTTTGGTGGAGTCGACCTGCAAAACAGTTGGCCAGTGGCGCAAAGAGAAATGAAATCCAGTAAGTTATTCCCACTCGATTGTACCCGGGGGTTTGTGAGTGATATCGTATACTACTCGATTTACTGCACCCTTTACAGTATTGGTGATGCGAGTACTGATTTTTTGTAATATCCTGTGTGGAATTTCAGAATATCGAGCCGACATTCCATCCATGGATTGGACTGCTCGAACAACAACGGTCTCGCCGTATGCCCGTACATCACCGTGTACGCCAACGCTTCTTACCGGTAGGAGTGCGGCAAAATACTGCCAAGGAATCTCCATTTCGCCAGCCTCTGCCGCAGCCTCAAATTCTTCCTCGACAATTGCACAAGCTTCCCTAACCACCGCAACACGTTCAGGCGTTAGTTCACCCAGAGTTCGGACCGCGAGACCTGGGCCAGGGAACGGTTGTCGTTCGGCGACATTGATTTTGAGTGTTCGAGCAAGTTCTCGAACTTCGTCTTTGTAAAGATCACGAAGAGGCTCTACAACGGTCAGCGTCATATCTTCTGGAAGGCCTCCAACATTGTGGTGCGATTTGATCGTATCACGAACACCGCCTCCCGATTCAATCCAATCGGGGGCAATGGTACCCTGTACGAGGTACTTCGCACCGCACTTTTCTTGTTCTTCCTCAAAGATTCGGATAAACAATTCTCCGATAATTTTCCGCTTCCTCTCAGGTTCAGTAACTCCTTTCAAAGCTTCAAAATACCTGTCAGCAGCTTTTACAGTGACCAGATTATGTATTCCTTGTTCTGAAAGCAATTGTTCAATTTCTTCTGTTTCGTTCTTGCGCATAAAACCGGTGTCAACATAGACACAATGCAATTTTTCTCCGACTGCTTGGTTTGCAATTACTGCAGCAACAGTGGAATCAACTCCACCCGAGCAAGCAATGATTGCAATATCATCGATGACTGATTTTAGTGATTCAACGGATTCTTGGATGAATTCGCTGGAATCAAACATCTACTGTCCCCCATTGACTTCACGGTCTTGGGACTTTACTCGTTCAATTTGGTCAAGTTTGTTTTGCTTCAATGCCTCGGCATATTTTGGATTTTTTAGCCCAAGGATTTGGGTTGCTAAGTATCCAGCATTGTCACCTCTATCGACACCAACAGTAGCAGCAGGAACTCCAGGAGGGAGTTGCGCTATCGAAAGAAGGGAATCAAAAGGAACTCTGCCTCCACAGGGCACGCCGATGACCGGCTTGGTAGTAAGAGCTGCCACTGCACCCGGTAGTGCTGCCGCAAGTCCTGCCATTGCAATGAACACTTGACATCCATCGTTTTCTGCGTCATGGACAATTTGTTCAACAAATTTTGGTGAGCGATGAGCACTCGCAACACGTAGTTGGTAAGTGACATCAAATTGATTGAGAATTTTCGTACATTTTTCTGCGACAGGCATATCCGACGAGGAACCGAGGAGTATTGTGACATCCATGTGTGTATCGCTGCGCGGGTGGTTCATCAAGATGTCTCTCTAAAAATCTCACAATAGGGGCTCGATTTATTCTTCCTCACTGGTAGAAAGGGCTACAAATTCGGGCCATTGAACACCAAAGTTGAATGCTTTAAACTCTAGGCGAGATTGACACCCAAGTAAGTCAAATCTAAGGAAGGATTTCTCTCCACGAACAAGTCCGTATATCTGAACGAAGGTGTTGCCATCAAATCGCTTTAGAGCCATGCAATTTTGAGAAAATCGAGTACTCTTGACATCCCAATCATGCAAAGCTTGGTGCGGTAATCGCTGCTTTGCATCCCACTCTCTTTCGAAAACATAACCTGCATCCTTGAATATGAAATCAAGTGCCTTGAACAATAAATAGACTGAGGCACAAGAGTAGAGAAGTCCAAACAACGGCGAAACTGTACCTTCACCCACCAATGCCCAAACCATTATGCCAAAACACAACGATACCAGCGAAACGCCGACTCTTGAGGCATTTAAGGTTCCATAACGGCTTGATACCCCTGCAAGTCCACCGATTAACATCAACATCATGGATGCCGCTCCAAACCAGGGAATCAAATCTTCGTAAGAGCCAAACATCCACATCATAAAACAGAAGCCAAGAGGAAGAAATCCCCATGCTAGAGGATAAATAACGCGACGTGGATGCAACTCAGGTTTGACATGAGTCCAGCCAAAAGTTCGCATCTTTCGGACATCCATGTCCTACCCACCTAACTTCGCTATTTACGCATTCTCATTCATCGTCATAGGGATGACGCAAACACAGGTTTCGAGCTGCGTAGACTTCATCGACTCGGCGAACAGGCGTCGTAATCGGCGCTGCATGAAGCGTTTCTGCGTCAACTTGCAACACTTCTGCGAAATGCTTTGCAAATGTATCAAGAGTGTCTTTACTCTCGGTCTCCGTTGGCTCAACCATCATACATTCAGGAACGACCAATGGGAAATATACAGTTGGTGCCATGTAGCCTCTATCAAGTAAGCCTTTGGCGACATCCATCGCAGAAATTCCGTGAGATTCTTTTGCAGGTCCTAACGAAAGTGTGAATTCGTGCTTAGCAACTTTCGCCTCTGCTCCATCGACCAGCATGTCATCAACACCTGCTTCTTTAGTCGCCTTATGAATGGCATGACGCAAGTAGTTCGCATTGAGGACAGCATGCTCAGACATCGTTTTCAAACCGCTTCCATAGCGCCTGTAATACGCCCAACAACGAATCACAGCTCCGGCATTGCCGTGCCACTGCTGAACTTTTCCAATACTGTGCTTTGGTTCGTACCACGAATACCATTTACCATCAATCGCATTTTCCATTTCACTCTCTTCAGGGTCGCGTTGCATTACCAATGGACCTGGGAGGAATTCTGCAAGATGCTGCTTAACCCCAATTGGGCCAGAACCCGGACCTCCTCCGCCGTGAGGTTGACTGAATGTCTTGTGAAGGTTGAAATGCACTGCATCAAAGCCCATCAGACCTGGAGAGGTTATGCCTAAAATGGCATTGAAGTTTGCTCCGTCGTAATACATCTGTCCTCCGACGCTGTGAACTATTGAAGATGCTTCAAGGATATCCTCCTCAAACAGTCCAAGAGTATTCGGATTGGTAATCATCATCACAGCAGTTGTTTCATCCGCAACTGCACGAAGCGCATCAAGATCGATTCGACCATCAGACCTGCTCGGGATTTCGACAATTTCAAAACCGCACATTGCAGCACTGGCTGGATTGGTTCCGTGGGCTGAATCAGGAACGATAACTTTGGTGCGCTGTGCTTCTCCACGCTTCCTAAAATATTCTTGGACACATCGAACGGCGGTAAATTCTCCTTGAGCACCGGCAACTGGCTGTAGAGTAACTTGGTCCATACCTGAACAGACTTCAAGCATGTATTGCATCTCGTGATAAATCGCTAGAAGTCCTTGCAAGTGATGTTCTGGCTGATGAGGATGGATATCCGCAATTCCAGGAATTTGTGCAATAACTTCGTTGACACGGGGATTGTGTTTCATTGTACAAGAACCGAGTGGATAGAAGCCGGTATCAATACCGAAATTACGCTTTGACAGCCAAGTAAAATGCCGAACCATTTCAGGTTCGGACAGTCGTGGCCATCGAGGTAGATTCTTTCGTGAAAGAGAGGATGGAATGGAAAGCGAAGATTCAGGCAACAAAGGTTTGGGTTGCGAATATCCTTTACCTTGAGCGCCGTTATGCTCGAACAAATTGCTCATGCAGCCACCTCCAGTGAATGAACCCACTCCGAAATATGTTGAGCGAGTATTTCAATTTCCTTTTCAGAGGTTTGATCGGT
>JASLVU010000155.1 GCA_030741225.1 Candidatus Poseidoniaceae archaeon
CACCCATAGTGAAACCTCACCGTAAATTCTCCAAAACCGACGAGGTTTGGCAACATAATCAAGCGTGGTTAATCCTTTGCTGCTGCGCACCATGAGGACAACGCCGAACACTCGACTCGCATTCCAACGGTCCAGTACGCCGTTTTTCTCCCATACTCTCAACAGGACATACCATGCAAGTATCAGCAGAAGAATGACTTTCCAGTCGGCTTCGACCGAACCCCATGCGCCATCCATGGAGCATCCAAACACTCCTTGTCCTTGAATCTTAACGAAATCCCTAACAAAGTTGATGATGGTTCGATTGAACGAATCACCATGGACACTTACCGAACAGCACTCGAACAATGGTGTGAACAGGAGTGGGCTCAAAACCCCCAAGCAATATCTGAATGGCATTCAGATGATGAGGTAATTCAAGTGTTCATGAAATTGGACAGAAGCGTTCTTATTGCCGATTTCTCGGTTGATATTGACGGTCAATTGCATTGTAAAGAGCATCTCCAAATTCCTCTTGATCGATGGAACCCAGGTTCGATACAAGCTCACAGGACCTCAGATGGCACCGTTCGATTTCGTCATCGTCATTTTGAAATTCATTTGGCAGCACGTTTGCGAGCCCCTGAATGGGGTCAAGCATTGCTTGAAGAATGGCTTATGGTACAAAGAGGAGACATGCTTCGACCTAAAGATCGTTCACAGCGAATAGCCTCGATTAACCGAACCAAAATGAGCATTGAACGAAATCTCAATCATTCAAATTTAGATGCTGTACGAATGGATTTTTTAGCAGCAACCGCGAGTTTGACCTCTGTTGAAAAGAATCTAAACTCTCAAAGACGAAGCGATGAATCCGAATAATTCAATTCAGTTTCACGCGATATTTGTTCCGGCCGTTCGCATACATGGTAATGGAGCCGGATGACGAAACGCACACTGCAATACCTTCGACCAATTGAGAAATAGCTCTTGCAGCTAGATGTCTCCCTCCTTCACCAGGTTTGGGAGTGATGCCTTGAGGGACCTGTATGTACCTGCCTGCATCGCTAGCGATCCCTTCTCTGTTGAACAAGATGGCTCCATCGAGCCATGCGAACTCTGCCAAAGTTTCATGATTGGCATCATCTAGAATGCTTCTTTTTTCTGCAGGATGGCCTTTGAATGGATTGAGTACAAGGGCAGTTGTATGCTTACGAAGCGAAGGAAGGGGTCCCAAAGCAAACAATGCTCCTATAGCGTGCCCTTCACGACCTCTTGAACCGATATGACGTGCAAGTTGCATCATTTTTGTCAACACCTCCAAATCGATATTATGATCTTGGGCTAAGGTCGCAAATCGATTTGAGTTTAGATTCGAAGTGTCGACAACGATGACTCCATCCAATGGTTCTGCTAAAACCACCAAAAGTTGTTCACCGCTGGCTAGATTTCCTTCACCAATCGCTTGCAGAACCAAGTCGTGAACGTGATTCAAAACACCAAGTCCCTGAGAGGTTAGACTTTCTTCAAGCAATGAGCATCCGATACCCGATTCAATCAAGGAATCGACAACTCTTGATTGACTTGACAAAACCGTGAGTTCCAAATTTTGTGGCAATATCTCTGCTATTTGCTTGACTTTCCGAACACTGTTTGCCAACATCAGTACGGATTGAAAAGTTCTTCTTTCGTTGGCTAATGTACTGCTGACCATTGCCGCAAGGTCAACCATGTGCTCCCCTCACGCAGAAGTAGAATCGTAACCTGGTAATTGGTCTTCAGTTTCTCTATACACTGTTCGCATGTTGGAGATAAAATTCCGTTCTTTGACGACAATCGTGTACTCTGAAATACCGGGGTCTTCCTCGCCATCCATCTTTCCAAGTAGAATTTCAAGAGTCAATCGAGCACCTTCACGGTGAGGATATGCGAAAATCCCCATTGACAGAGGCGGCGAGATAACGGTTGATACATCCTTCATTTCAGCGAGTGTTTCAAACAAATTATCGTAGGTCTGAGGAAGTAATTCTCTTCGGGCCTCATCTTGGTTGGGTCGACGACAGTCTGGCCCCACGACATGAATGATATGCTTAAAATTTGAAGATAATGCGAAAGGCTCTGTTACTACATTATGAGTCACTGCGCATGGTGGAGCGTTGATTTTACGCATTTCAAGGCAGATATTTCGTGTTACTTGAGTTAATTCTTCTCCTGCTTTACCATGGATTTGAGCATCAAGTCCTTCACGGCCTGAAAGGCGGTTGTTCGCTGGGGTAATGAGCACATCACCGCTGTGATTCCAAACATCTCCTCCGACAACGCGGAGGATTCCCCATTTGCATGTCCTTGCCATGTAGAGTTCTGCCATCAGTACATCATGAGAGGCCACCTTACTTATCAAGTTCGCAGTTAATCGATGAAAAACCCTATTTTGGGGCCTGGTTTTGTTAACGAGTTGTAAAAAATCATACTTGAACTCTTCAATGCGGCATCGCTAAACCCTATTGCTACTCCACAAGGCCATGGACAGGAGGTTCTCGAGTCTTGTACTCGCCTGTTTGTTCCTTATGGGAAGCTTTTCGATTCCACTATTGGAGTCTCTAAATCCCGAGCATTCCGATGCTTCCAAAAACCAATATTCTCGTCTTAAGGATTCATTTTTAGGGTTTCACAGCGATTCAAACGACAACATTTGGAATCTTTCGAATTGGTCGAATATTTCACAACCGAATGGATTTGATTTCCTCACAGTTTACGATTATTCTGATGTAGGTGTACTCATCAACAACAGGTCCGAAGCAAGTCGTACCATAGGATGGGCGTTTGTGAATGCAAGAAATATACCTTTAGAGAACATTTTCTTCTTCAACAATACAAGTACTCCTACAAAGGAAACGATTAATCGCAATCAATTCAATACTTATTTTGCCAATCCCTTCTTGGAAATGTTGTTCAATCGAACTTCATCAACCGAATTGAATTATTTGGTTTCAACCAAAGGTATTCCTTTGCGAATCAGCGGTGGAGAAAATAAGGCGAGCTTTGATCAAGAATTTTCTTTACTCGGGGGGTCATATGCCTCCAGTATAGATTCAAATTATTGGGTTGATCACGGATACGGTCCATTAGCCGGCGCAAGCCTTGAGGCTTTTTCTCGCGAAAAATACGGTTTTTATTTAATGACAAGATTGACTGGATACACTGTGGATACTGCCTTGGGACTCATTGAAAAAGCCAACAACAGTTTGGGCGAGAGAGGTGTTTTTGCATTGGACCTAGCGACCAATCGGAACGGTTCAGGATACAAATTTTGGAACGATGATTTGTATGTTGCAAACTCGACATTAAACGGCAGTTTAGGGTTGCCGACGCATTTTGATCAAACATCCAATTTCTTAACCAATGTATCCAATGTAATGGGTTATGCATCATGGGGTTCGAACGATGATAGTTGGGGCGATAATTGGCTTCCGAACGCCGGGTTTGAAACTGGAGATGTAACGTATTCTAGTGGTGCACAGTTTTGGAACACGACCGTTCCTTCTCTTTCTTCCGGAGATTCGTTTAATTGGAGCACGCAATCCAATACCACTGAAAGTGGTAGTAATGCGCTTGAAGCATCAATTTCAGCAGTATGTACTCAGGAGGCAGGAAACAGTACTCAAGGAATATTAGCAGAATTTTTTGATAACGACGGCGTGAGTTTTAGTACCAGTTCTATGCCATCTCTTATTGATCGTGTTCCAGACCATGTTCGATTAGAAAACTCTCTTCAATATTCTTCGTCATCACAAGCATATACCGGACTAGATGACCGTTTCAAGAATGACTGGGGTGCTCGATTCAGTGGCCTCATTGAAGTCCCAGAAACTGGTAATTGGACCTTCTTTTTGAACTCAGATGATGGATCGGAATTGTGGATTGATGG
>JASLVU010000156.1 GCA_030741225.1 Candidatus Poseidoniaceae archaeon
TCCAGAAAGGCCGCATTCGACAACAGGAGATGACAAAATCCGCAGATAAATTGCTCGACGACTATATCGAAGATGGTGCTGAGAAAAAAATACCGAACACTGATTCGAAAAGCAAAAGCAGAAAAAAACGTAAAAAAGAGGTGTTAAAGTGAGTGATGAATATATTTTAGATGACGTAATTGAAACCTTTTCTGACGAGGATACGTTACTTTCAGACATACAGAATAATCCGGTAAAATGGTTGCTCTCACTTGCCATAATTGCTCCCGGAATGGCATATACAATGGCCGCAGAACCGTCGTATACTGAAGCAATGATCAATTGGGGACTTCCAGAAAATCTCGATTGGATATTGGCAATACTTGTGACTGGACAACTCTTCATAGCTCCACTTTCATGCTATATCTTAGCTCGAACGGGAAACCTCGCGCCTGGACTTTTTATTGCAATGGGTGGCTCTGCAATTCTACTAGCCAATCCAATGGAAATTGCAGAATTTTCAGAAGCTTTCGGATGGCCTTTTGCGATTTTCTGCATAGCACTGACCATTCCCATGCTTTATGTTTTGAAAAGTAAGAAAAAATTGCTTGATCCTGGGAAAGAAAGAGTCACATGGTGTACATTGCTCTCTGCTTCACTACTTGTGTTTACTATTGCTGCGATTGTACCATCCAGCGGAGTTGCCCTCGCAGATTTCTCTTGTGAAGATGAGGTTGGGAATTTACTATCCGAAGTTGATGTGTTGTCTGGAACCTCGGATGCTTGTTCAGCCCTCACCTACCGATATGCACCCATACTTGGAATGGTTCTTGCCATAGGGTACGCATGGCCGAAAGGAAAGAAAATTATTGACGACTTAAGCGATGATTTCCTCGATGGGCTCAAAGACTAAGTCTCACATTCCGAAAGATGACGGGTCGATATCCATATCCCCTTCTTTCATCATCTTACGCATTTGTTTGTTCAACTTACGATTTCCACCCATGCCTTTCATCATTTTCCGTGAGCGGTTCCATTGAGCAATAAGTTCTCGAACATCTTTTTCTCGAACACCTGCGCCACGAGCGACTCTACGAATTCTGTCAGCTTTAATTTTAGCAGGCTCGTTCTTTTCCCATGCAGTCATACTGTCCATAATTGTTCGATAGCGGTCAAGGTTTCCTTGCATAGCCTCTTTCTGACTTTTGGACATGGCACCCATGCCGCCAAGCATATTTCCTGGTAAAAACGACATCAACTTGTCTATTGTTCCGACCTTGGACATCATCTCCATTTGTTTGTACATGTCGTTTAGAGTAAATCGGCCACTCATTAAACGCTGAGTGAGGCGCATTGCCTCCTCTTCATCCATGTCTTCTGGAGCCAAATCAATGAGGCCTTGGATATCTCCCATGCCAAGTAAACGAGAAATAAACCGATCTGACTCAAACTTCTCAAGATCCGGAACGTTTTCTCCAGTACCAATGTGAACGATTGGAGCGCCTGTTGCTGCTACAGCAGAAAGCGCTCCACCTCCACGAGCGGTACCATCAAGTTTGGTAATCACAATACCAGTCACTCCAGCTAATGAATGGAATGATGCTGCTACAGGCCCAGCTGCTTGACCAACTTGAGCATCGATTACCAGCCATCGTTCACTTGCTCGGGTAATCGAAGAAATTTGTTCCAATTCATCGACTAAATCTTGGTCAAGTTGATGGCGACCAGCAGTATCTACGATGACCAAATCTGCGGATGCACAAGCAGCTAACCCATTTCGAACAATGGTTGGAGCATCTTTAGTTTCAGGTTCACCGTATACTTGAACAGTAGAGTCTTCAAGTAATTGAGACAACTGTGCATATGCACCAGGACGATGTACGTCTGCTTCAATGACTGCCACACGAAGGCCGTGTTTCCTGCGATACCACTCCGCTAGTTTAGCAGTGGTCGTGGTCTTACCTTGACCGTAAAGGCCGACGAGCAAAAGAGTCGCACCATGGGGCTGAAACTGATGAGCAGGCCCTAGAAGTCGCACAAGTTCGGTGTAGAGGATGTTCATTGCATGCGTTTGAAGAGTGAGTCCTGGCCGTGGCTTTTCTTCGATAAGACGAGCCTCTAATTTTTCAACTAAATCCTTGGTTTGGCGTACATTGAAATCTGCTTCTTGCAAAGCTCGACGAAGACTACGGGTCATTTCACGCAGTTCTTCTTCATCGATTTTTCTTTTGTTCTTCAACAAACCTATGGAACGAAAGATTCCGCGTGAGAGCCCTTCAAGTGCCATGCCTTACCGTATCGGTTTTCCCATTTCAACCCACCCATCACTCAGGCAGGAGATAACCACTCAAAGTGGGATATCAAGACGGAGAACATCATTCTCAAGTTTTGCAGAAACCTGACTTGCTTTGGTCGGCACACTGGTTTCAATTTCACGCTCTCGACCATTGAGGCCGACATAGAGTATTCCATCGTCACTACGAAGTGAAAGTTCGTCGCGTTTTATGCCAGGATAATGCAGGAAAATTCTCTCAAAATCATCATGCATTTCCCTCTTCATGCCGCGATGTATCGAATGATGAAGAGTCTCACCAATAGCGTGAGGTCCAAGAGAGTCATCCAAAACTCGAACATCACCGTAAAGTCGAGTTCCAACTGCACGCAGTTGCTCCAAACCGACCACCTCGTCATCAAGCAATTCCATCGTTGCAATTTCTACACCATCAAGTTCTTTGTTGAGCTCTTCAATCCGAACCAATTCTGCGTTTCTTCGATTCATCAAAAACGGATGGTCGAATTCAGGAGTGACTCGGTTTACCAAACAATTTGGAACTGGAAGTTCGTATTCACGTAGGGATTGGTGTGCTCTCAATGTCTCGTTAATGCCCATGCGTTCGGGAATAGTAACGAGTGTGAAGGAGGTGATGTCCTCATTCGACAACACTCGGCGAACATGGAGTACTCTGCGGCGAAAGCGTTCCAGTTCCTCCTTCATTGCCTCGCTTTCTTTACGACCAAAAAGCATCGAACGAAGACCACCTGAAACCCTCATCATTCGAATAATTCGGTCAGACCATGATTCGATAAGTTCTGGCAGAGAAAGAAACCTTAGTGTGTGCCCGGTAGGGGCTGTATCAAAGACAATAACATCCCATGTTGGATCTTCAACATGTCGCAGTAATTCATCAAATGCGAGAGCTTCATCAAGTCCGGGAATTACCATTTCTGATGTTTGAACTTCGGATCGCATTTCATCAATCTCCTGTTTTGCATTGGGGTCCAACATCATGCTGAGTGTTCCTAGGCCGCCCATGCCTCCACCGGAACCCATAGTGTTCATCATATCGCCAAGTTTTGGAAGGACCGACGAAATCTTCGATTCAGGGTCCATTTCGAGGCCGAACAAACCCTCGACACCTTCGATAGGTGTCGGCTGTGGACCGATTTCAACACCCAGTGAATCCGAAGTTGAATGTGCAGGGTCACTTGAAACCAATAAAACGCGAAGTCCAGAGTCTGCTAACCATACAGCAGTAGATGCCGAAGTTGTGGTTTTTCCAACGCCTCCTTTACCACCAAACAACAAAAGACGAGCCATGGCTTCTCCAATGTAAGGTAGTCTTTGAATACAGCGCCTACACATTGAATGAATCAACGACTTGATGAAGGTAAACTCTGCCCACACAACATGGCCTCTGACTTTGTCTTGTTTCAGGTCGCAAGCATCTCTGCGCTTGTTGGGATGACGCTTGGTTGGAGGGGGGTGATGACCAAGTACTCTGGATTCTATGACTTGCCTACAGCATGGAGTAATGTTTTTTGGGGTATATTAATCGGTGGTTTTTACGGTTCTCTCACTC
>JASLVU010000157.1 GCA_030741225.1 Candidatus Poseidoniaceae archaeon
CAAGTCACTCAAGAAAGTATGAACAATACTCCCGAAGTAGCCAATTCTTCATCTTTGTTGGAATCAACTGCTCTTTTGAATCAAGAACCTGTTCCAATTCAGCAACCAGAACCAACACAACCATCATTCGACTTGACCAAAGCTGCTGCTGATGCACAGCAATTGGTTTCAAATTCTGTGAACACAGAAGTTGAGTCGAGTTCAGTAGCAAATCAAGATATTGCTTGGTACAATCAGGGAGTTGGACTCATTGGAGATGGTAAGTTTAACGAAGCACTCTCATGCTTCGACCGTGCACTACCATCGTTCACTGGTGACGAAGAAATGCTGATTCGGATTTTGAACGGTCGCGGAAATGCATACTATTATCTTGAAGATTACCCCAAATGTGTTGAATCATACCATCAAGCAATGCTCATTCGCCCTGCTGAAGTTCAAGGTAAGACATTGTACAATATGGGAAGCGCATATGCTGAGATGGAACGTTATCCAGATGCAATCAAGTGCTTCGAACAATCAATCCCTCGTGGACTGGGTGCTGAAGAAGTGAAAAGAGCGAAGGAGCAAATCCGTCGCTGTGGCATCCTTCAAAAAGAAACGAATCGTAAAAAGAAGCGAAGATAGTTCATTCTAAGTGGCATTTGAGAAACAGGTTCATAGAGCAGTGATGTTTCGGTATACCATGGACTGCGGTACTTGTGAAACAGCCGGACCTGTACAAGTCATGACTCCCGAAGTTGTGAATGTTCAATTGACAATCTCAAATAAGGCACAAGAAATGCTTTCTGATGCATTTGGTGATGATCGCTCTTTAGCCCTACTCGTAGGCGTTCTATCTGGAGGTTGCTCTGGATATATGTACGATTTGCAAATAGTCGAAGAAACTGACCAAAGTTGTCAAGAAATTGAAGTCGATGGCTTTCGAGTTCTCGTCCCAAATTCTTCAAGTCATCTTCTCGATGGAATTGAAATCGACTATGTGGACAGACTTATGGGTGGCGGATTCAAAATTAACAATCCCAATGCCGAATCATCGTGTGGCTGCGGCGAATCCTTCTCTTGAGGTTGTTGAATGCCTCGAGTGGCTTACAACGATGCCGCTCTCACTGTTTGGAGAGGTAAAGACTCTCTGAAATTTATTGATGGTCTTTCAACCAACAAGATGGTTGATCTGAAGAAGGGTGAAGTTCGGCAAACGGTATTTACCACAACATCTGCAAAAATCATTGATTTTGCTACGGTGTTTCATATGGGAGATTTTCTAGCGATCCTGACTCATAAATCAAACTTGAAAAACCTACTTGAGCAAGTACTACCGAAAATACTCAACCAAGATGTGAACATTCAAGATGTCACTGATCGAAATTCGTTCTGGATAGAATATCAAGAAAAAATTGGCCAAATTGGTACATTTACAGTTTCCGAAGGATGTACTCGGGCGAATATATCTGAGAACTTTTCGATTGCAGTATCGAGTCTTGATGTGAAATTGGATTCAGACGGGACACTCGATGAGTTTAACGAATGGAGAATTGAAAACCTCGTGCCGTGGGTAGGACATGAAATTACATCGAAAAATCATCCATTAGCAGTAGGTTTAGCAGAATATGTACACCCAGCAAAAGGATGTTATGTTGGACAAGAAATTCTAGCGCGGATGATTTCCCGAAAACGCCAAGGAAAAATACTCATACGAGTTGCTAACAACGATGTCAATGAAAAATTTATCACAACAAGAGGCGATTCACACTCCTTGGCGATTGTTCGTGAAAATCAGTATCCGAGTAATTCCTTGAGTTGAGATTTGTAGAAATTACCGGAGCCTTGCAATGAACCAAGTTCATCCTCCGTTAAATCCAACTCGAGAATTCGCTCAATTCCACCAGCGCCCAGAATAACTGGTACGCCGATATATACGTCATCTAGGCCGTACTGTCCAGTGAGATGCGCAGAAGCAGGAATCAGTCTTTTGCGATCGTTTAGAATTGCCTCAGCCATTATTGCTGCAGCAGAACCAGGAGCATAAAATGCTGAACCCCTCTCGAGAAGTTTGACAATTTCACCTCCACCAGACGCAGTTCGCTTGCATATTGCGTCAATGGTTTCTTGGTCAAGAAGATGCGTAATTGAAATTCCACCTACGGTGGTGAATCGCGGTAATGGTACCATGGTGTCACCGTGACCGCCCAGAACCATTGCTTGCACATCTTCTTCTGAACATCCCACTGCCTGAGCAACAAAATGAGTCATTCGAGCACTGTCTAGAACACCAGCTTGGCCACAGACTCTGTTGGCGGGGAAACCTGTCACCTTTTGCATATGATAAGTCATCAAGTCCAAGGGGTTCGTAACCATCACAATAGTTGAATCAGGAGCGTGTTCTCGAATTCCTTCCCCAACTTGCTTGACAATATCAGCATTTTTTGCAATAAGATCTTCACGAGTCATGCCCGGCTGTCGAGGAAAACCAGAGGTCACGACAACTACACTTGCTCCGGCAATGTCGCTGTAGTTTGATGTACCTGTGATCGAACCATCATAATTTAGAACTTGACCGTTTTGTGACATGTCGAGTGCCTTGCCCTTTGCAAATCCTTCATAGATATCAAGCATGACAATATCTGCTATTTTCATTTGTGCTAATACGAATGCACATGTCGCACCAACATTTCCGGCTCCAATCACTGCTATTTTCCTTCGGTTGCTTGACATGAGTTTTCCCTCTGTGCTCTGCTAAAACTCGACCCTCAATAAGGAACATGGTGGCAAATCATGAGATTTCATTAAATTCAAAAAATGTTTTCCAGTGAAATGAAGCGTGTCATCTAAGAACCTCCTCTCTTTGGAACGAACAATACGTTCACAATGATTGAGCGTTGAGAGGAATTAACATGAAGATTGGAGTCCCAAAAGAGCCCGAGGGGGAGAATCGTGTTGCGATTACCCCATTGAGCATGAAAAAACTGCTTAAATCCGGATTCGAAGTGATTGTTGAGAGTGGTGCAGGCATTGCTTCAAACTACCTCGACGCTGATTACGAACAAGCCGGTGCTAAATTGGGTACCAGGGAACAGGTAATGGCTTGTGAGACAATCATTTCAATTCGTTTTCCCGGCCTTGAAGGGACCAGTAAAGGTTCGAAAATCGCATGTGTGGCAGATCCTTTCCGCCACCCAGAGCATGTCAATTCATGCATTGAGAATGGAATAACCCTGCTTTCAATGGATATGATTCCTCGCCGTCTTTCTCGTGCTCAATCTATGGATGTTAATTCAAGTCAAGATAATTTAGCCGGTTACAAAGCAGTACTCCTCGGGGCTGCACATGTCCCAAAGGCAATACCAATGATGACCACATCAGCCGGTACGGTTCGGCCTGCTAAAGTTGTCATTATGGGCAGTGGAGTTGCTGGCTTGCAGGCGATTGCAACTGCTAAAAGGCTCGGTGCTGTGGTATATGCATCTGATGTACGTAAGTCAGCTGCAGAACAAATCGAATCAGTTGGTGGACGATTTATTGAGGTTGACGGAATGGATGATTTCGAAGATGAGTCAGGGTATGCCAAACCTCTCACTCCGGAATTTATACAGAAGGTGAACGATACAGTTTGTGGTGTTGCATCTGATGCAGACATTGTCGTCACGACTGCTCGAATTTTTGGACGTCCTGCACCCATTACTGTACCCTCAAGCGCTATTCAAAATTTCAAACCTGGCGCAGTTGTCGTCGACATGAATGCTGATGTTGGTGGGAACTGTGAAGATACAGTTCCAGGAGAAATTGTGACATCAAAAAATGGAGTGATCATTGTCGGAACCT
>JASLVU010000158.1 GCA_030741225.1 Candidatus Poseidoniaceae archaeon
AAATGTTGAGGGAATTTCAAAGGCTCTTGTCATGCTGGTTCATCAAGATTCAAGTGTTGAAGAGGCGATGAAAGCCTGCGGCCTGTGAGGGGAAAACATGGAACTCTGGCTTGACGAGCGTTTCAAAATGGATTCGATACCAGAGTTCGAGACTGTATTCGACCGTAGAATTGGCGTTTCCTCCAGCACTCAGGGTACATTAATTGTTGAAGACGGGATTGTAAAAACCGGTGAACAAGTAGTTGGAGGCCATGTACTCATCAATGATGATTTGTCACAAAACCATGCCCGCTCAATGATTGGAAGTGTAGAATGGCTGCTTGTTGAATTCACTGATTGGTCAATGATTCCTATTGAAAATCTGATTGCAGCCTGTGAAGGCACCCCCACAAAGATTGCAGCAATCATAACCAAAACCCAACAAGCCCATGGTGCTGGTTTCGCTTTGCAAAAAGGAGTGGATGCACTGGTCGTAGGGTGTGACTCGATGCTCATTGAAGAAGCGGTGGTGGTAAAATCTCAACGAACAGAACGAAAGAGATCTTTAGAAGAGTTTCATGACAATAACAGTACAACTGGACTGCAAAATCTGACAATCACATCCATTGAAAACGGCGATACTGCCGAACGATATTGTATCGATATGACTCGTTTATTGAACCATGGAGAAGGACTCTTACTCGGTTCCTCTGCATCCAGTTTGGTTCTTGTCCACGGCGAAACCTTAGATTCAGAATTCGTACCTCCCCGTCCCTTTCGTGTGAATGCTGGACCACCTCATGCGTATGTTACCATGGCCAATGGAAAGACAAAATATCTCTCAGAATTGAACACTGGAGACCAAGTTCTGCTCACAAGTACTGAAGGGAAACAACGCAGTGCCACGATTGGACGATTGAAAATCGAAATTAGGCCCATGCTTATTTTGAATTGGGTAGATGAAAATAATAAAGAGGGAAGTATGTTTTTGCAGCAAGCAGAGACGGTGCGAGTGATAGGCCAAGACTGTCAACCTCTTTCTATTACAGAATTGAAAGAAGGGGATGTCATCCTTGGCTGGTCACATAAAGGTGCGAGGCACATCGGTGTAAGTATCTCGAGTTCTGTTTCCGAGAGGTGAGCAATTGGCAGTCCTTGGCACAGGGAGCGCAAACGGTGGATGTAGTCTGTTGCATGCTGCTGGATTGGGTTACGGTGCAAGCATTGGACTTGATCTTCCTGTTGCTGTTCGTTGTCTTGACAAACCGAGCAAAAGAGAAATCTCCGACCCAGACGATTTACTACCAAAAGTCGTTGATGCATGGGTTTCTGCGGATTTGCCGCTGCCAAATGGACTCTCAAAGGAAGATATTCACTGGGCTGTAATGAGTAAAATACCTCCACGTCAAGGTTTGAAATCAAGTGCTGCGGTTTCAATAGCGGCACTCAAGGCTCTTGCTGATGCAACAAACACGACTGTCGAAAACGAACTGTATGTGTCAATGGCAGCTGAAGCCCAAATTTCTGCTGATGTTTCGATAACTGGTTCGGTTGATGATGCATGGGCTTGTCTTACACCAGGGTGGAAACTCGTCGACCCACAAGCTGCCAGCATATCTGAAGGAGTGGTGTTGGAAGGTGATGGACCGGACAGCGATGAATGGGTCGTCATGATTGCATGCAGGGATGAACGAGAGCGACGACCGAAACTTGAGGATTTTATGGATCACGGTGCTTCGTTCCAAAAAGCGCTCTCTGCCCTTCAAGAGGGCAATGAATTGGTAGCGATGACTTGGAACGGAAGAGGAGTGATTGCAGTCATGAACGATGTTCCCGGTAGAAAAATTACCAATGACGCAATAATGAATGGAGCACGGTGTGCTGGTATGACTGGTTCAGGAAACGCAATTGTTGTGGTCGCACCTAAAGTTAGCGAGCCTACATGTGAACGGTTACGAAAATGGTTTGAATCACATCGTGATGTCAAAAAAGTCATTGAAACTTCTTTCATTTCTAAACAAAGTTCCGAAGACGCAAGTTCTTGAAGGGAGAGGCGCACGAACCTTTGAAGCAAATGCACATGCACCTCGGGAATTACGTACAGTTGACGCTGTTCGGAACTAGCCATGGCCCACGTGTTGGAGCCGTGATTCGCGGTCTTCCTGCCGGTATTAGCATAGACGAACAAGCAATTCAATCTGCGATGGATACAAGACGCCCGGGGGGAAGGTATGCCAGCAAAAGAAGTGAACCTGACGTTGTTCAGTTCTTGAGGGGTGTTCAGCATGGAAAAACAACCGGTGAGGAAATCGAACTATCCATCAACAACAAAGACGCCCGTTCAAAGGACTATAGTTTTCTTCCAAATCATCCTCGTCCCGGTCACCAAGATCTTGTTATGCACAAGAGGACAAAAGGTGAAGCCGACTTGCGAGGCGGAGGTACCTCCAGTGCTCGACTCACTGCGGCATTGGTTGCCTCAGCAGCATTGATAACTCCGTTATTGGATGAACTTGGAGTAAAGTTTGAAGCTCATGTTGGAGCCATCGGTTCTGTTGAAGCTGAAGCGATGAAAAATTGTCCACCTCGTTGGGCATCGGATGATTGTCGAGAAATGCGTTGCAGAGATCCCGTCGCAGCAAAGGCAATGGTCGAAGAGATTGAAAAATACCGACTCGACAGAAACTCGATTGGTAGTAGAGTCGATTTGTGCATTTCTGGTATGCCACTCGGAATCGGAGAACCATGGTTTGATGGGCTTGAGCCTGCACTTGCCCGAGCAATGATGTCAATTCCCGCTGCTCGTGGTGTGGAATTTGGACGAGGTTTTGGAGTCGTCAAGATGAGTGGTCGAGAACATAACGACCCATGGGGTGGCACCTCAAGCGAACCAATTCTTCTTGGTGAAAAACCAGATGGGGTATTAGCTGGTCTTTCAACAGGCTCACCAATTCACCTCTCAGTGGCCTTCAAACCACCTTCATCCATAGCTTCTGAACAAAATACGCTCAACTTGGAATCAAATTCCATAGAACCCCTAGTGGTTAAGGGACGTCACGACCCTGTACTAGGACCTCGAGCCGTTGCAGTGGTTGAAGCGATGGCAAGAATCATCATTTGTGATTTAGCATTCCGTGGAGGTTTTCTGCATGCGTGAATCAATTACCGTTCACAAATTCGGTGGTTCATGTCTTCGCGACATTTCAGATTTGAACAGAATCGCAGAAGTGATCCAACATTGGCCTGGTCAATCGATGCTGGTTGTCTCAGCACTTTGGGGAACGACAGACCGCCTCATGCGGGCCAGTAAGGAACCACGTTACGCCAGTCGTCTAGTGTACGACTTGTCAAGTCAACATCTGCGGTTTGCACCTGGACTCATTGAAAGCGAGTACGGACATCTATTCCTTTCGGTACTGGAAGGTATCGAGCAATCGTTGAATGAATTGGCACAAACCCCAAACAATTGGACTGCTACAAATCGACTGTTGGCTGCCGGTGAACGGTTATCGGCACTTGTTGTTGCTTATCATTTACAAGAATCTGAAATTGACGCCCATCCATTAGGTGCCGAAGATATAGGACTCAAACTCAAGGGTTCAAATCGTGCACAAATTGTCGATATTGAAACATCAATGATTGAACTTGACCGGTCTGCTTTTTTCGGAACGCCGGTGATTACAGGTTGGTTTGGAGAAGGCACTGATGGAGAATTGGCACTTCTTGGCCGCGGAGGAAGTGACCATACTGCGACATCAATTGCACGTCTTGTGGATGCTGACAAAGTGATTCTTTGGAAGGATGTCGATGGAGTCTTACCAATAAACCCAAGATGGGGT
>JASLVU010000159.1 GCA_030741225.1 Candidatus Poseidoniaceae archaeon
ATCGAGCAGTAATGTCGGACAGTTGGAACTTGACCTTGAAATCATGAGATTCGGGTGGTCGCATGCAGGTGAGCGTTGTTTTTTGATACCATCTGGACTTTTTGCTCGGCTTTTTGAAGTGCTGTCATTTCAGGGCATCTCTCCGAAACCATCTTGGTCAGAAGAGTGGTCATTCCCAGAGGACATTTCATCTTCCCACAGTGTTTCATTTGTACTCATTTGCCTCTCAATAGTTCAGATGGTCTCTCAAACTGAGGTGCCAGTATATATCCAAGACATCGATTCATGGCAACTGCTCTCTGAGGCGTATCTCGAACCGTTTGGATTTGGTCGGCCAAATTCTTTCGCATCCGTTGATGAGCAGGGGGGCGTTGAGTTTGAGATTTCTCCATCGCCACATTTTCCCTTTTTAGTCGGTTTTTTGTTGGCTTTTTGGCAACGTGGGTACGGAAAAAAAGCGAAGGTATCCTTGCACAAAGAAGGGAACTTTTGGAGAGTGCGAATGACCTCTTTCTTGTCATATGTTTGACCTAGACTTCGAATTTCTGGTGAATTCTACTGGCACATTGAGAGTTAAGGTCTATAACCCATGCACTGAGTCGACGACTTAGCACAGATGTGCCCGGTGAATGAAATGTCTCTTAATCATAATCAAATGGCCTATGCTGCTATCATTTCGACATTAATTTTCGGCTCGCTCTTTGTTGGATTTTCCGGCTACTTCCAAACCAGTGAAGGATTGGGTGGTTTTGAAAGCGCTGCTGAGGATGATTTGATTGGTTCCGGCACCTCAATTGGTTCTCAAGCAGATCTCGACGGAGATGGTCTTGCTGATTTTCTTGAAGTAACTCAATACGGCACAGACCCTGAACTGATTGATACCGATTTTGACGGCATGAGCGACGGTTGGGAGGTCGCAAATGGGTTAAATCCACTCGATAATGGTGAATCTGAAGATCTCATTCAAGAACCATCACAATCTGAGGGTACAGACGATGCAAGTATCGAAAATGAATCAGATTCTTGGCCAGATCCTGAACAGGGGCCGAACGGTGACCCCGACAACGACGGACTTACCAACCAGCAAGAGCAAGAACTTGGAACTGACCCGCAACGTTCCGACACAGACAACGATGGTTTGAACGACCGTTGGGAGTCAGTGTATCAGATGGCAGTACCAACTCCTGATGGTGGAGAATTGACTTTGTTCAATCCTCTCAGTGCAAACTGGGATTGTTTGTTGCTTGACCAAGGTACGAAAGATAGCCTATCGACTTTCTATGACTCATCCGATACACTTCCCACTTGGCAAGAACTCGCCAATCCTCTTGGATACCACTCGTGTGATATGGTCTTGGATTTTGATGAGGATGGACTTCCAAATTTCCTTGAAGAAACCTACAGCACGAACCCGAATGCAAGAGATTCCGACATGGACTTGCTTGACGATATTGTCGAAATAGGAAATCAGACTTCTACCTTACCCACCGGCGTCGGTGAAGACTGCAATATCCCTCTTTTGGACCCGATTACTCGCCCCTCACCTTTCGCAGGAGTCGATAATTCATGGTTCCTCCAAGACATGGATGGAGACGGTCTCTTGAATGGCCCTTCTGATTGGGATACAGACGGCGATGGAATGCCGGATGGGATTGAGTATTGTTACTCAAATTCACTTGACCATCCTTCAAAGACAGTCACTGCAAGCATACTCTCGACACATACCTTGAGCCCATCGAATGCATCCGATGGATACGGTGATTGGGATGAAGATGGTTTGAACAATTACGAAGAATACATTGTTGCAGAATCATTTGGACCGGAAAATTTCACATCGCCATGGCTTCTTGACTCTGACCAAGACGACATGCCTGATGGCTGGGAATCCACCAATGGACTCCATCCAAGAGACGGTTCCAATGGAGGACTAGACCCCGACCATGATGGATGGGATGTCGATGGTGACGGAGGAGTGTACTACTCAACTCTTGATACAACCACAATTGTTATCGGCATTGATGTAGTCAAAGATGCTTGGGTAGAGGCAAATTCTACTGTAGCTCGTGGCCAAATTACTCTTGCTGGAGGCCAGAAGCAAACAGTTGCAATGACTGCGCCAGTTTCGGGTTATGTCTACCAAATCGATGTTTCTGTTGGCCAATCCATTGACTCTCGTCTCTTTAAGTGGATGGAAATTGTTGAGCCGGAGGAGCAGTTTACTAATTTGATGGAATACAATGCTCGGGATCGAAACGGTGACGGAATCGCCGATGGTCGTTCCACTGACCCTCTCAATCCAGACACTGATGGAGATAATCTCCTTGATGGAATCGAGGTTATGGGCTGGGAGATTCTTGTCGTTAACAATGGAGTTGTAAAAACATGGGTCACTTCAGACCCTGGATTGTTCGACACCGATGAAGATGGACTTTCTGATTACGACGAATTTGCAAATGTCTGTGCGAGTGGCTCGAATGCTTCCAACCCAGATACCGACGGTGATGGCGAATCTGACCAGATTGAAGCATTGACTGGCTATTCATGGGAAGGTGTTGCGTATTTCACCAGTCCATGTATGTTTGATACCGACAACGACGGACTTGAAGATGGTGAAGAAGTGATTGCCGGGAAAGATAATTTCCTGACTCATGCGAACAACGCAGACACTGATAATGACAGCTTAGTCGATGGAAATGAAGTTCTCTTTGTCCCTAGGCCGTTTCAAAACCCGACAAACCCTCTCCTTAACGATACTGACGGGGATGGTATGCTCGATGGTTGGGAGATGCAGGTAAAGTCCGCAGAACAAAATACCAACTCGCATAGTCTTTGGGTTGCTAAATCAACATGGCTACGCCCAGGTTGTGTACCATCACAGAACAACGACTGTTCTATGGAACCTGGTGGGTATGTGTGGCAAAATAACCTTGGCGGATTTATTATTGAAAAGAAGTTTGAAGTGTCAGAAATGAATTTGACTGGTTTCTCTGTACCGTACAATGATTTCTGTGAGTGTAATGGAAGGTGGGCCCTCGATCCATCCTTGGATTCACTCAAAGACGACACTTTTGATGTCGATAATGATTCACTGGCGAATGGCGCTGAAGCACCCGACAAATGGAATACAAATCCTGTCGATGACGACACTGATTCGGACAACCTTCCAGATGGATGGGAGGTCTATTATTCTGGTTTAGCACTTGAAAGCGGTCTCGTTGATCAAGGAACGATTGATGCGTATGGCGCACGTGGAGTAATGGATCCATCGATGCCCGACAGCGATTTAGATGGAATTATGGACGGAGACGAAGACCCGGATAATGATGGTCTTAACCGCTCCGGTTTAATCAAAAAGTATTGTTCAGGCTACAATGATTCAACCAACTCAGATTGTAATATCGACCCCGATACACCCGATGGAAAACGATTTTACGACAATTTGGAAAACTACACCAATTTTGAAGAAAAACAAAACGGTACGAATCCGATAACCAATGACACTGACGGTGATGATTGGAATGATGGACCTGAGGTCTATTACCAAGACCATGACAACGATGGAATGGCAACTGGTTGGGAATATCACTTCCAATTCGATCCATTCGATCCTGCCGATAGAACGGTCGATACAGATGGGGATGGCCACGTAAACTATTGTGAATTTAAGTGGGACACGAACCCGAGAAACCCGACCAGTTTCCCTGGCCAAGGTGAACTCTGCGACCCCTTTGCAAATTAGTGTTGTACTCGAACAAATCGGCCCAACATTGATGTTTAGTCGAGGG
>JASLVU010000015.1 GCA_030741225.1 Candidatus Poseidoniaceae archaeon
CAAATGAAACTTCACCGTTCCAGCAGCACCAGTGCCGTCTCCAGTCACTCCATACAGAAGATTCTTCGATGAAGACCATTGAAGTTCAAACGGTTCAATGGTCGATGAAATTGACCAACCAGAAGGAAGTTCAAAAGAAGGAGTAAATGTCAAGTCGATATTGCCTCGATGTTCAAGAGAAAACAGCATTGTAAACGAGGAATCGGGTCGTAGAACGCCAATGTTCGATTCCAAATCAATATCAATTTGCTTGATAGTCTCGACCTTAATTGGAATATCAAAGACCCAGCTTTCAACAACTTCCGTTTGGGAGATTGCAGTCAATCGGACCAAACGTTCTGCGCCAGCAGCAGTCATCACTTGAGGGGGAGTGAATGACATCCCAATCACTTTATGAGTTCCTTTTTCGATCAAACCAGTAGAGCCTGAACTCGCTCCAGGTTCACTTGAAAGTGTATCAAATCCGGCACTCCATCCTGCAGGAGCTTCCAGGAACAGGTCGTATCCAATGTTTGCATTGCCGATGTTAAACAACCGAATGTCGATACTTGTGGAGTCGACTGGGGACACAGGTACAATCTGATAATCGTATTCTAATCGGAGATTCGGTAAATCTGGAACTTCAAAATAAAGCATGTAAGGGTATGTCACTGCATTATCGACGTCGACACCAAGCAAATCAATTCGATATAAGCCTGGAGTGGGTGGGGTTGGATGAACCAATGTAACGATGATTTCAGCAGATTCTTGACCATCAAGGGTAAAATTCGATTCATTAGAACCTACATACCAAGTGAGAGTTTCACCGGTCAAATCATTCATCACTCCTTGAGTAATGAGACTCGCGTTCGTCGAGATTAGGGCTGTATTGGTAAGTTGGACAGACCATGAAGTGGTCGATTGTGAAGTGTTCAGCAACATCAAAGTTTGAGAATCAGCGGAAAGTTTCACCCCCGGAGCAGTTACATTAACAGAAATGTCTTGCCGGTTGTTGTCTTCAAGAATCTCCTCAATCATGTCATCGGGGTCGATGACAAACGAGAGCAATGATTGTCCTGCAACTTGAGGTGTCCAGTACCATGTAAGGGTCTTGGTTGCACCGGCTCCAAGGTCAATACTCTTCGATTCAATCTCGACTCCATCAACTACAAACTTGACATCGAAGGAATCGGTACGTACATTCCCTACATTGAAAATTTTCGAAATCAATTGAAGTTCGTCCCCGACTTGTGGAATGGTTACCGACATGGAGAATTCTTCTTCAACAATGATTGGGTCGGGTCGCAGGTCATTTACGCCATGACCCATAACTGCAACTGCAAAGGGTTGAGCTCTGCTGCCACCGTGGTACGAATCTTTGACGACAACTGTCCAAATCCCAATTTCGGCAGTATCGACCAAAACAACTTCGACATTGTTGAGGCCATCAGCACTTCCTCCAGTTGTGGAACGACCGTTAGCAAAATCATTTCCGAGATAAATTTGGCCGCTAGGGTCGGTGACTTCGATATCAAGATTGTTTACAAGTTGCGTGCTTGAAAAAGGTGAACCGCGTTCATCAGACCAAGCAAGAACCGCCTTAAATCCAGAATTTCCTTGTGAGATATTGAATGTGTATGTTTTGGTATTTCCCGTCCCGGAGACCACCGAGCGGTCATCAACCCATATTCCCTGTCCGGACGTGGGTGCAAGAGTATTTCGCAGGTCGATTCGACCCCAACCCTCATCGTTATTTGGGATGTCTCGAGCACCGACATCTTGAGCACCCAGTATCAGTAGGGCTTTGACAAGAGCTCCTTGAGGCGATGGACGTTGAGCAATTTCCTCGAGATATTCTCGTACCATAAGTGCGGCACCGGCTGCATTCGGAGTGGCCATAGAAGTCCCAGTGTATTCCAGGTAGTAGGAATTGGACCAAGTTGAACTGTCGGTATCTGTCGCCTCTTGTGCCTTACAGGACCGAACATAACCTCCTGGAGCAAGTACATCAGGCTTGATTCTACCATCATCGGTCGGACCTCGTGAAGAACCATCCATAATCGAATTGGGAGCACCTGAATATCGGTTTTGATGGTTCCCTACAGTAATGGTATTTTTTGCTGTTGAAGGTGAACCCACGGTTCCGGAATTTGGGCCATCGTTTCCAGCTGCAAAAAGAATCGTCAGTCCGTTTCGCCCGTTGTAATAACGGTCGTAGTAGTTTGAACGGTCATCGACATCTTCACTCTCTGATGTGTATTTTCCTTGATTGCTTTCCAACGAAGAACCCCAAGAATTTGTGTGTGTATAGGCCCCTGCTGAGTAAGCTGAATTTAGCAAATAGTTCAAAGAAGGGGATTGGAAATTACCGGTTTGGTCATTCTCCATCGCTTGAAAATACAATTCAGCGGATGGAGCAACCCCGGAATATCCACCTCGGAAACCGTCACCAAGCACGGTGCATGCAACGTGAGTACCGTGACCTGAATGTTTATCGGCAGTGGAACCGTCACCAATGACGTCGTTACTGGAAAGCACTCTCGAGCCAAAATCTCCATGGTCAGCATCGAGTCCAGAGTCGGCAACCGCAACAATTTGTCCGGTACCGTCCAAATCAGTTGTAAAATAACTCGTCATTTGCGAGGTTTTCATGTGCGTTCTCGCCTGATTGTTTTCGATGCTGAACTCTGGCTCAAAACGAAGGATTCGCAGTGCAGGTTGAGATACAACGCCCAGAATATCCTCGGTTGAAAGCACGCCTTTGTACCTTCCATCATCCCATTGATGAGATTCGGAGAAAGCCAACGGGATAATCTGCGAAACTTTTTGCTCGAGTTTTGAGCCCTGAGAATCAACAATCTTGATTCCCTCCAACGGCCCAAAATCATCTCGCCAACCTTCAATTCTCATCGTTGTGTTTTGCAGAGCTTTTTCCCCGTCTTCAAGCATCAAAACATCCAAAATCAACTCATCAACCAACAAAGCAACTGGAACTTGATGAAGAGCAAGTATTCCGTCAATGGACTGAACTGATGATATTGCGCGAGGTGTGCCTTGAATCAAAAGCCCTGATGGAGCAATAAACTCTCGTATGACAAGGCCGGAGTGGTCTCCGATTTTTTGTCGTACATCCAACATGAGAACCTCATTTGAAACGATTACCAATCCTAAATCGAGTCGAGGGGTCATCCATTCAGAAGGAACTGGCCGCTCAACATGAAAACCCGCAGAATCAAAAGTGCCAATTCGACTCTTAGCAATTTCAAGTCGCTCCTCGGCCTGAGAGGAAAAATCCTCGTAGCCTACTGCATCAAGATAAGTCCCTTCTCTCAAATCAAACTGAACCCATTCAATGCCATGCTCATCGTTCATGGTTTGACTTGATTGACCGCTTTGCTGGACCAATGGTGATGCACCCTGCAGAAGAAACAGAGCGATTAGGGCGACTGCCCAAAACATCGAACGCTTAAACTGCATACTACTCCCTCATATGGTCCAGTTTTATCGGTATTGGTATATTGTACACCAAATGGGTCAATCAAGAATTTGGCCAAGTGGTTCGTTCAGCCTTGTCAATAAACCATTCAGTGCTCCAATATCCAACCGAATGACTCCAAGTCTCAACAACCTCATTTCCACCATGGTTCGTGTATCTCAACTCGATTTTTATCGTGTATTCATCCCATACTGAATAACCCAAAACCATCATTTCGAGGTTGTCACCAGCCACGGATGAATGAGATTCAATCCTGTCGACTTCAATGTACATAAATTCCAATAATTCTCCATCTGATGAGAGGAATTCAACCTCAACAGAGACATCGGTAATATCCCTGCTGCCTGTGTTGTGAATTTCAGACATAATGAGATGGCCACCTCGTTGAAGATATTTTGTCTCAACATTCACAGCATCACGAGGAAGCGCCCAGTACCATCCGCTGATCAAAACTCCAATGAGAAGCAAAAAGACAATTCCTGCAAGTGCAACTCGACTTGGACTGACTTCGCGGCGAATTGTTTGAAGAGCTTTGGAAACCCTTTGCATGTCCTCATAAGTTTCAATCCCGTCTTCGTCAAGGGTGTATCCCAACGATTCGATTTTTTGTAAACGAGCAACATCCATAAGCCCCAGTGATTCAATGTCGTCCTCATGGACTAACATGTCCCCATGTTCATTGTAAGCGATATTATCTTCAATCATAACATCACCAAATTAAGGCCAAACCACTGGCTACAATTGTTGTAATCGGTTCAACGAGCAATATGTGTCTTGTCTCAACACTGTCTCCAGTTAGAGAACCCACCAATGAAAGATCGGTGACCATACCATTGACGCCAATGGATGATGCGGTGGGCAATATCCCAGTGAATTGAGCATCGAGGAGAACAGCCCTTCCATTGAACGATTGACCCTCTAGCAAACCTGTTGTATAACTCGGCTCTACTGTTGCTTCGGCACTCGCAACAATTCTACCGCTGGTAATATCATCCAGAACAATGAGAGGGTATTGGAAAGGTCCGGTGTAAATATGAATGGTTGCAGATTTGAGGTCTTGTCCAATAATCTCAATTCGGTCAATCGTCACTCCCGGACTTGAAGGTGTATCGGTCTGTTTCATGTAAAGCCGACTCACTCCGTCTCCAGAAGACGCGACGCGAACCCCCCAATCTTCAGTGGTTTCAAGAACAAATGTCGAGGGCAAATCTTCTGCCAACATGAGTACATCTCCTTTGGTATCGACAGAACGACCTGTTGCCTCGAGATACAGGTCCATGTCTTCTGTATTTGAACGGTAATCCAACTCCATCATACCTTGGAATGATACATCAGCACGGATGTCGAAATCTTTGTTGGGCTGTGCTGCAAGGTGCATTTCCCCCGGTAAATCTCTCATGAATGCTGTTGCTGGCCACCAAAAGCCATCAACGAAACGCATTTGTTGAATCATTAAAGATTCTGCTGAGTGTCCATCATTTTGATATTCTGCAGGCACTACCAAATCGATGAGGAAAATATCTCCAATCGTGGTTGAGAAGTCTGTTTCTTGAGGTACGCCAACGATAAGAGCCTCAACACGGCTGAGTTCTCGTTTGTCAATAAATACGGCATGAGCCGATTCGAGTCGCGTCCCTAAATCATAGTGCATATCGATTGCCACACGAGGCACGGTAAGGTTATCTTGGGTCGAAAATACTGCATTCGATTCTACATTATGTGGGACACTGGTATCAAGACCGTCGACAATGAATTGCAGGTCTCGGCCCTCCAAACCGTTAATGATGATAGAAAATTGCTGGCGTTTCGGTTTCCATTGTTCTAGGAAAATATCCAATTCGTAAACCGGTAATTCTCCAATCATTCGAAAATCGTACTCAAGTAAAATTTGTCCCGAAGGGAGACTGGGGAGCCACGAACGCATATGCCATGAGCGACGCAACTCAAAAGTGATACCATGTTCTTCCCAGATACTGAGGTTTACGCCCTCGATTTCATTATCAAGCACGATTCCATCTTCAAGTGCAAGAAGCAGAATCTCAATGTTTGAAATGTTGAGAGGCTCGGCGGCTTCAAGTACCGATGTGTATTCTGATTTGGTAATCTTGTAATCTGCCAATGCATTTTGAACGACTTCTCGACTCGAAAGCGTAAAAGTTGGCATTCGAGACAAATTAAACGAAACAACGGATGCTTCGAAAACCTCCATTCCAATGCCGTGAGACCATTCTGGTTGTACGTTAATGTTCGAACCCTTTTCAATGTCCATAGTCACGTTGAATGTCTCTTGTGTCACCAAATCAAGACCAAGTGACATGTTCTCAGTACCGGTTTCTATCCCACCCAAATCAACGACCGTTGCATAAACCAAATCGTTCACCAAAGAACCGAAGTTGACAAGGTCGCCCAAGAAGAACGAAAGAGCTTGTACCCCGTCGCCATCATCAAATGTTGGTAATTCTAGTCCAGAAGAATCTACTCCACTTGGATAGGCAACCGTAATGTTTGCAGGCAACGGGTCGATTGCAATGCGCCCGTTCATCCCTTTGAACGAATCAAGATGGGATGATTCGTCTTCGAGTAAAACATTCATCGGAACTGAACTCGCTCGTAGAAGCTCGATTCTAGAGTTGCCCTCCGGCCCACTGGAACCAGGAGTCAGAGGCGAGAGACGTCGCAAACTGGTTACGTCTGATATAGCGGTACTCAAACTGGCTTCACCTGATGTTTCGTTTACCCAGAATCGGAAATGGTCGCCGTCCATAGTCAGTGGTTGAGTAGCATTCGTAAGTTGGACTTCAATCGACTCCATAGGCGTCGATGCAACGTACCCGACTGTATCTCCGAGAGTTATTTGAAACGACGAAGGTAGACCATTCAAGCGTATTGCATTTCGTTGCTGTTCATCGTTTCCACCATATGTGATGGTCCCAATAGGCGCAGATGCTGAATAGGTAAGCGCTTCGGCAGTTTGAGTGACGTTGAATGTACTGGGTCGGTTTGAAAGCGTTGCAGATTGTTGATTCGCAGAGACGAGGTCACCATCGTTATGCAGCAGATGTCCAATCAAGAGTGGCCCGCCGTTTATTCCTTTCAATTCCATATGCCGGATATCGTTAATTGGGTCATAATCATGGCTAACACTCGAAATTCCACCAATGCGAGCGCTCATAGCGACTGGAACCAAAGGCTCTTGCGGGCCAAGGCGTCCGTTTACTGTGGCAATGTTGGTATCTTCTGATAGTAAGATATGGTCGATGTTCGGCAACCATGGCTGGTCACTGCTTGAGATTGCAATGGATACCGAACCGATTTCCATCGGACTGCGAGTTGAAGTTGGTAAACTCTGTTTCACTTGATTGTAGCAATTGAGACGAACAACACCACCTGAAGCACCGGCCGTGCCGACTATTGATTCGGGTAAACCGTTCACGACATCACCCACATCGAGGATTACTTCGATTACCGTGAGGAGCGCGTTATCGAAAACCTGAGCAATGGTGTTGAGATTGGGATTGTCATAGGAAACTCGACTCAAGCCGCTTTCTGGAACTTGAAAACTGCCTTCAACAATAATCGCTTTTGGAACATTCGCGATATTCAGCTCGATGGAAGACGAATCTGCAGCATAACCCCCTCGTTTGAACGTCGATTTATATTCGAGTAAATCGATTGATTCAGTGGCAACGATGGCAACCAATGTGTTCGGAGGAGAGGCAGGATTGACTGGTAATGTGGGGTCATCAACATTGTTTTGATTGTCCCCTGTGAAATTCTTAATCGCAATAATCATCGAAAGACGATCCGGAATATCTCCAGGCAGATCGACTCCTCCGGGCTCCTCGCCAATCATAGTGAAGATGGCAGAAATTTCGTCAGGGTGGAGCGTTCCAGATGGCAATCCTCGAATCCAGGAGCGTGAATCGGTTGTGTTTCCAAAAGGAGAGGTGCCTTCGGCCGTATTGGAACGGTCTTCAAAATAATGCAGGAACATATCTGAGCCGATATTGGAAAAAATCTCAACAGTGTCAAACGTATTCTGTCCGAGGTTGTCGTTACGAAGGGTAATGTCGACTTCACTGGGGAGACGTGTTTCACCCTCTTCAGGATGGAAGCCAGCATCGATGTATGCTGTCTCCAATATCGGAGCAGTTGTACCCCCTCCATACCCATCAAATCGGATAAATCCAACCCCTAGGCCGAAACCGCATTTGTGTTCATGACTGTGCGCTTTATGATCTAAAATTGGGTCATAATAACCTGAACCATCATCGCATTCTGTTTGGCGGTTGGAACTGTCTGCGTCAGGGTTTGATGCGCGAATTGCGTATGGAGCGGAAATAGATGTCAAACTCAATGATGAAGAATTAATTTGGCCGGTAGTCAAGGAAAGAATGAAATCAAGAGTGTTGGTAATTACCGCATTGATACTGAATGTCATTTTCTGAAGTCCGACGCCCAGAGTAAATTCATGAGGAGGTTGAGTGAATCGGGTATCGATGACGACTGCATACGATTCTGAGTCATCTAAAGTGAGATCAAATGCTAATCCTTTCATCAAACTTACTTCAAGATGCGACATATTGTTCCACAGAAAGTCACTTTGGTCAAGTGCAGTTACTTTCCATTGGAATGTTGGACGAATCCACAATTCTTCAACACAAGGCACGGTCAAAGGTGGAACGCCACATTCACCCAATTCAATACCAAAACCGTCGCCTTGATTGATAATTCCCTCAATGGTTAATCCGACCGACAAGTCGTCTACTGAATCTCCATCGATATCGATGTAATTGTTGAACAAGACAATGTCGGTTCCAACCAACAACTCACCAGTGAATGTTCCTTCAACCCATGCTTCATGAGACGGTCCATTATCCCTAGAAGAGAAATTCACGTACACAGCATAGGTGTTTATTCCGATACCCAAAGGATTATCCAAGCCCAAGGAACTTACCGAAAACAGCGTTTCAAACAGATTGTACGGCCATCCATCAGGTTGGGTAGATGCATCCATCAAGAATTCGTAAGGTCGAGGGTGGTCAACTTCGTACGGAGATGCGTCACGAAGTTCCAAACCATCAAAATAAGAACTCGCTTGAGAAAGTGGATCGGTCGCATCGACTGGGCGTTGAGCCAAGTCGACTGCATTAAGCGCATCAGCAGCCCCTTGTGCAGCTACTGCAGCCTCTCCATTGTCGGTTCTTTTGGATAAAGTTTCGTCCAACTCATCCAAAACGCCGAAATCATTTCTTGAAACTGATAAATCCGCCCCAGCGGGAGATGCAAGAGATACAAACATCAGCAAAACCATGGCGACAGCCATCTTTCTCGGGTCTGAACCTTGAGGAAGGCCAACTCGAATCAAACGCGGTTTGCCCTCTACCATGGCTAAAGCATGAATTCCCACTATGAGAACCCATCCCTCAAATGTTTGATGATTTGAACTGTTTTTGCCAGAAGGAAATTACCCATCAACTTCCGACGATGATGTCGGTATTGCATGATGGGCAAGAGACAACTACTTTGCTCACGCCAGGAGGCATTTCAATTGAAAAACCGGCTGAGCATTCAGTACAGTTAACGTTCATCTTTGTGGATGGAGCTGGCGTGGAAGGAGCTGGCGATGGCGTCGGTGCAGCAGGGGAGCTCAAGACTTCATCTGGGAGGGAAATACCTCCACTTTTGACAACGGTTTGAACCGGAGTTGCAGCATAAAGGTCGCTCACCAGTTCGTTCGGTGTCGAAACTATGGTTTGAGTGAGAGGTGTTGGTGTTTCATCATTGAGCAAAGCCAAAGCATCTGCTGCTGCTGCTTGACTGCCCTCTGATAGCGAACGTTGTGCGAAGGTTGGGGGAGCAAAAGCACCGAGGTTTTCCTGTTGTTGAGGCGTATTGGAACCGTATATTGCAGCCATTTCAGCCGCCTTCGCATCAATCTCTTTTGATGAAGCTGATTGAACTTCACCTGAATCTAAGCCTGCAAGAACGACCGCAGAAGAAAACATAGGAATCTTTCGAGAACTTGATACTGCTGACATATGTGCTCGTGCCTCTGTTTCACTAAGCCCACGGCCCATGAGCAAGTCCATAGCAATTCCAGATTGCCATCGTCGATGTCCGATAAGTGCAACTCCCATGGTGATTGTTCCGATGAATAAAGCAACAAACAAAATGCCTGCAATACTACCTTTCTCAGGTAGTGGTTCGATGTTTATGGTAAAGGCATGGCTGTCCGAATTGTTGGACTGATCAAAAACAGTAAGGACAACATCGTATTGACCTGCTTTGGAAAATTCCAGTTCAGTTGAAGAGCCTACATAATCAGGGTCATCACGCGCATTTCCGTTATCATCGTTATCCACATCTGGATTCACGTCCCAATGGTAAGTTAAATTTGAATCAGAATCGTAGGAGTCGGCAGCAGAGGCTGTGAAAGGAATAGCCTCACCGACAAGGCCGCTTGAGGCAAAAAGATCGAGACTGACTTTGTTGAGAACCGGTAAACTGGAGTCTGTCACCGTTACTGTTGTCAACACAGAATTTGAATTTCCAGATGCGTCAGCTGCGGTTAAAGAAACCGAATACATCCCAATTTCATTCCACGCGAGACTGATGGATGAATTTCTTTCTGCCGACGATTCACCCCAGCTCCAAATACAAAATGAAACAAGATGGTCGTCTGTACTCGCATCACAATTCAGCGTAATGGTTTGATTACTCGCTACTTTCCAACCGCCGCTGATTGGTTGACCATCGCCCGAAATACGAGCCACAGGAGAGACGACATCTGTCACGCCAATCGTTGTGGTGGTTGATGCAGAAATACCGGTTTGAGATACGACTGTCAATGTGACTATGCGGTCACCAGGTGTATTCCATAGCGCGAGTGCGTTCACTCCGGAGGCTTCTGCATCGTTTGTGAAATTACCGTCCGCATCAAGATCAACTGCTGCATCGAAATCCCATGACCATGAAGCAATCTGTTCAAGTCTGTTCGCTGATGAAGAGGCATCAAGTGTTACTGCTTGACCAAGAATTGTTGAACCATTGGAATCAACAGAAATAACCGGCTGAATCGGCGGAGCATACTCCACACGAACCGTCAAACGGATTGCCTCGCTGCCGTCCGCCCCTCCAAGCGGAGAGTCGGTGTTATCCACGACCAAATACAACGGTTGCCCTCCAAGTTCCTGAGGAACAGTCCATGAAAATGAATCGGTGCTCGAGATGGATTGAAGCGCTGCGCCAGTGATGTACTGAGTTCCGACTCCACCAGTGGTATACAGATTATTCATGCTTTGAGTTTGAAGATAGATGTCGCCTTCACCTTCTAGAGGCCATGCTGAGACGACAATCGTGGTCCCAGCATCAAGCAACATTTGGTCACCTGAAAGAAGTTCAAGTGAAGAATCACTCTCAAGAGCGAGAACATTGTGATAAGGTGTCCAGTATGACTCCGTAATTTTGCTCAGTGTGAGGCTCGCTCGACCGTCTGCACCACCCTGATCGCCGAGCCCCTGATCGCCTGAATGGGCAAGATTGTCAAAAACGACATACCAAGACTTGGAAGTTATCGATGGAGGAACCTTCCAATGGAACTCAAAACTTCCAAGTGCCGACTCGGTAGATGGAACTGTTTCGTACGAAGAACGGTACGATTGTCCGAGGTCGTAAGGTTGGATTGAATTTTCATCAAAAACCAGAACATCAAGTGCGTCTTGACTCACAATAATTGAGATGTCGTAGACATCACCTGGATTCAATACACCGAGATTTACCTTGATGCACGCTCCGTCGCCAATGACGGTCGAACTGGAAAATCCTGCTGGAGTGTCGTTCAAGCAATTTGGTGCATCTCGCCCTTCTGCAGCCAAAGTCGAGACCGGAATGAGCATCAAGCCAAGGAGGAGTGCTGTACAAATGGCGGAACGCATGATTGGCTGTAGACTGTTATCCACTTGAATGATGTGGCCGTTTGATTAAGCCGACCAACCATCTCCATTCCACGACAAATGCGTGACACCGCTCTCGGAGAGTTGAATTCGGTCACCGTCATGTGCCGAAGTTACGGCAGTATCGGTATCTGAGAGAACTTTCTTTGCCTCATTGAGAGGAATATTTGCATCCTTGAGGCGAGCACTAAAATGGGTCAAAACCAGATGCTTTGCATTGCATGCACGTGCAGTTCGGGCAGCACCGGTACTCGTGCTGTGGAGGAATTTATCCGCCCATTCCTGCGCTTCGTCGAGAAAAGTTGCTTCGTGGACCAACACATCAAGAGTAGACAACGATGACATTTGTTCAGACATTTCTGCAGTATCACCGGAAATCACAACACGCTTCACTGGCCGTTCATCTCCACGGAATTCTGCCGCTTTCAGCGAGGTACCATCTTCAAGATGAACATCTTGTCCTGATGAAAGTTGAGCTTTTTGTGAATCCGAGAGTTTCAATTCTGCAGCCCGCAAACGATCGAATTTTCCGGCTTTTCCTTTCGATTCAAACATCCATGCACACGAAGGTACTGTATGGAGTGTACCGAGCGGTTGCAATCGATTCTTTTTCCATCCTGCCGGTTGTGGCATAGCATCAAGTTCGATTGATTGACCGGAAAGTGATATGTCGAGCCAACGATTTGAATGCACATCACCAAGCACCCATTGCACCTCATACCCAAGTTCTTCAGAAGTGGCACCGAGGGCTTGCCATGCGCGAATTTGCCGAGCAAGTTCTGCACTCGGAGCAGAATCAGGAATGTCTCTTCCGGACAAAAGAGCATCGAACACATCCGAAGATGTGGGGCCGAGAATCAAAAGCGGAGATTCTCTCCGGTCCAACGCCATTGTGTGCATCCATGGAAGTAAACCCCAAGTGTGGTCAAGATGTCCATGAGTTAAGCACACAACATCAATCTTTGAAGAACGTAAAGTCGTGCCTTTTTCAAACTGTTTCAAACGCTTTCGTTGTTCGGCATACCGAGTCTGAAAACCTTCTCCAGCATCGACAACTGCAATGCCTTCATCGCAATGAATCAAGCTACCGCTCACCTGCCTTTTTCCAGTAGGACGAGCGGAAGATGTTCCAAGAATGTGCAATTCCATTTGTATCACACGCCTTAACTCTGCAGAGGAATCGGGGTTTGGGGGAACCATCGCAAAAGAACAATTCTGTCAATTGCGCGAACCCATCGCCAGGGAACTGCAACATGTACTGAGCCCTCGACGATATCCTCTTGGGTGTCTCGAACAAACAAGTGGGTGCAGTTAAGCCCATTCGCATCGACTACTGCGTCGTGAACTACTCCCAGTAGACGACCATCTGGCAAATAGACTTCAAGACCCGTTAGGCGGGAAACTGAATCTTCTCCACCCGTCATTACAGCCCTCGCCAATACCACCGGCCGAGGGGCAATAAATCCACCCCTAAAATTCGGTGATGTCAATCTCTTTCTCCTCAAAAAACGGTTGAATGAGCGATGGAATACGAATTTTGAAAAAACAAAACAAAAACATCTGTTGAAATACTACAGTTCGAATTTCATCTACATGGGTCTTGAATGCAACATTGATGCTGCAGGTAAAGCAGCGAGATTAAGAGTTGGAATTTTGGCTTGCCTCGGTGGGCTGTTGTTGGCAGCAATCACAGCAGTTGGTATTGTTCCTTCCATCGCTTGGTGGGGCGTCGTTGGTAGTATCGTTGGCGGTTCCTTTGCCATGTGGGAAGCACGAGCAGGTTGGTGCGTGGTTCGCGCCTTAGGATTCAAAACACCTGTCTAATCATTCATCTTCTTTCGTCGATGCAATTTGTTTAACAGTCCGAGCCGTCGAAGGTTCAGGTAGTTCAGCAATTTTACGCTGCAATCCTTCTGTTACCTTCAACTCCTCCAGCCTTCGGCCACTCGGTACGACGCTACCGTCATATGAGCCCACTGCGTCGTTGTAAGCGCCGACAACTGTATTGATGCCGCGACCCATCTTTGCAAGATCATGACTGAATTTAGCGACTCGGTCGTAGAACTCTCGTGCTCTGAAATGAATCTCTTTGGCATTTTCCGCCATTGATTGCTGCTGCCAGTACAATCCAACAGTTCTCAGCAAAGCAATCAGTGTAACTGGCGTCACAATCAACACATGCTTACTAAATGCGTATTCTTGGAGCGCCGGCTCGTACTCAAATGCGGTTGAAAGAATAGGTTCGGCTGGGATGAACATTACCGTGAAATCGACACCCTCCATCATTCTGGGATAATCGCGTTCAACCAAGTCATCAATGTGCTTCTTGACGGATTTGGCATGTTCTTTCATCTTCAGTGCACGAGCATCTCCGTCATCCAGTTCAAGGCCATCCCAATATGCAGCGAGGGGAACCTTGGCATCAACAGGTATGTGGCCTCCACTCGGTATTTTTGCGAGAAGGTCAACCCTTGCTCCACCTTTACCTGACTTGAGAGTCACCTCAATATCAAAATCACAATGCTCGAGCATTCCAGCAGCCTCAGCGATATTTTTGAGCGCCACTTGTCCCCAATTCCCACGTGCTTTCACCGAACCACGCAGTGCTGTCGAAAGTTGAACATTGGTGTCTCGCAAATCAACAGTCTGCTGATGAAGCATGTCTGCTGTTCTTTTCAGCCCTTGATAGGCTCCCTCGCGTTTCAATTCCATTTCACTGGTCGCTTTCTCAAGTTTCTCAAGATGCTCTTTTATTGGAGTTACCAACAATTCAACTTCTTTCTTTCGAGCAGCATGGTCTTTCACTGCCTCAGATTCAACCTTACCCAGCCTTTCCTCAGCCAATCGTAGAAAATCTTCAGAGTTTTGTCGAGCAACGTTGCTTGCAACACTTTGCATTTCTGCCAACATCGAATCCTTGCTTTGAGAGATAGCATCCACTTGGGCTTCAGCACGAATCACATCGCCAGCATAACGGTTCTTTGCCAAAAGCCATCCTATTCCAATGCCTAAAGCAGCCCCAAGGACAATCAAACCGAGTTCAGCAACATCCGCCATGTAGGGAACATACCGTCGACACTTCATGAAGACATTGGCTGAAAAAAGCGAGGATGCTTAATTACTTGCCACGGTTGAGGTTTGCCTTAAGTGAAGGACGCAATTTCTCAGCACCCTTGCCCTTGTTGTGCAAACCTCGCCCACGCTTTCCAGCAGAGGTCTTACCACGGTAGGCACGCCCACGGTGGGACTTGTTACCGTTTTCTGCACTGAAAACACCCAGTTGCTTATCTGAAATAATAGCTGGGTGGTGAGTATCAATCATGATTACTTCGTAGAATTTGTGCTTACCATCTTGACCAACCCAGTACGAATTGAGGACTTCGAGGTTCGGGAAATGACGTCCGACACGTTCTTCTGCCATGCGCTGAGTGTTCTTTGCCATGGTAATCTTCTTGATACCTGCCTTACTTGGCTTTCGCTTCATGTGAATCTTACCCTTTCGCAATCCACCACGGCGAATTCGAGTTCGGATAACAACAACACCTTGCTTTGCCTTGTATCCTAGGCGACGAGCAGCATCAATGCGAGTTGGACGGTCAATCTTGCAGTTAACCGGTTCACGTCGCCATTGAGCCATGCGAGATTGGCGGAACATGTGAGGCGTAGCCTCTTTTGGTTGCTTCCAAGTTTCACGAACATGTTGATACAATCCTCGAGCCATGATGAACACCTACGCTTCTCAGCATCCTGCCGACTTAACTCCCCTTTATGAGTCTGCCCACGCGACTTTCGTGCTCAATTTCACAAAAACGCTGCTGCTCCAGTTAAATTTTGAGATTTTTACTCTGTTTCAAGGCCTTCTGCAAGAATTCCTCGCCATCCGCCCCAAAGAGAGAATACATTGCTGTACCCCATATGCTTGAGAGATTTAGCAGCGATTGCACTTCGAAAACCTCCACCGCAGTACAACACAATTCGCTGTCCCTCACCAATTTCGTGTTTTTCAATGTCCCTTTCAAGGACGCCTTTGCCTATATGAATCGAATCAACCAAATGCCCTGCTTCGTATTCATGGCGCTCTCGGACATCAATCACAACCAGAGATTCGTCATCCTCAATCATACCTCGAAACTCACCAGGTTCGCACTCAAGAATATCGTTGCGTGCAGCATTCACTATCGCTAGAAATTTCGGACTGTGCTTTTTGCCCATGGACAGCCGAGCGAGGATAGCCTCATGAGGACTGCGGCCAACGGCCATTCATGGCTGGGCAAATAACGGGAGCGGATGCAGTTCTCAATGCCCTGCTTTCCAAAGAGAACATCGAGATGGTCCTTGTTGATCGCGAGAAAAACACCTCTGAAATACGACGTTTGTGCGAAGAACAGAACATTCCGTTGGAAGAGGGTTCCACCAATGACTTGTGGAGAATGTCTGCAAAGGGGCACGCTGACGCACTTGCATTGGTTGGAAGGTCTCCATTTGGTGATTTGGAACAGGTGCTTGAACGTGGTGGTACAATCTGGTTCTTTGACGGTGTGACATATTCGACAAATCTTGGATTTGCAATACGGACTGCAGAAGTTTCGGGCGCAAATGCAGTCGTGTTGAATGTCTCAAAAACACACGAAGAAAGACGCACAATCCGACGTTCAAGCATGCGAGCGGACCGTTTCATTCCTGTCGTTTACAGCACAACGGATGAAATTCTTGAAGCCGTAAGCAAGGCAAAAATCCGATTGATTGCCGTTGAAGATATAGGTACGCATGAACCATGGGAGGAGGACCTTTCTGGAGATGTGGTGCTGGTCGTAGGTGCTGAAAAAGAAGGCATCAGTGAGCAAGTATTAGCTGCTGCCGATGCATGTGTGGTGCTGCCGATGGATGGATTTGTCCCATCATACAATCTCCAAGTTGCCGTAAGTGTTGTTGCTCTTGAAGCACTACGGCAGCGAAATCTGCAAACTTAACCGAAGATTCGGTCTTGAGAACAGTTTAAATCCGGTCATCGGAACAAGAGCGTGCAGATGCCCTGTGCACCATCAAAGTCCCGGAGGTGTTCAAATGAATCAAAGTCTCAAAGACCAATTTCATCAACACCTCAAGAACATGGTCTCAGAATCAAAAAAAGTAAAAATCGGTCTTGAAGAATTCTATGAACTTCACGGAACAAAAAAGGAAGTCTTCAAAGAGCTTGAATTGAAGCAAACCGATAACGACCAGGAACGACTCAATCAATTGTTTCCAAATGAATTTATTCTTCAATATGGGTATCTCACTTTCAATAAAGAACATGCCAACAGACAAGCGCTCGAAAATCATATTTTGCAACAACAAGCGGTCGTGAGACAATTTTATCTTGACCGAAAATACCCTGAAAACCGAGAAAACTTAAGTTCAATTTTGAAAAAATTTGATGGGAAAAAATGCCCAACATGTGATGTGATTATGGGTCGTAAAAAAGAAGGGAATTCAAAACTTACCAGAGAGCACATTGTACCTCTCAGCTGTGGCGGAGACAATTCGACCAGTGGCCCATTCCCACAATGTATTGGCATGTGCCATTTGTGCAATCAAACCCGAAACATGGTTGTTGTAACTCGGGGTAAGAAATCTTACGGCACTCAAGACCGTTTGACCAACAAAGCCGTTCGATTTCTAATCACGCAAGTCTACGGCTCAAAAGACGATTTGGATTCTGAGTTAAGTGCTTTTTTTCAAGAACGATATAACCTCGCAATTCGAGCGGCTAAAGCAAAAACTGCTCGCTACCCGATGCACTCTACATACCAACAAAGCACACACTCTACTCCAATCGATGATTCCTTGTTGAGAATTTATGATGATGACGATTTGGTGAATCAAGCCAAACATTCGAGCGGTTCAGTGCCACAATTTGACAGCAGTTCAAGTGAATTCATCGAGGCTCAAAATCAAATTAATTTAAACCTAAAATTTGGTCAATCCATGGTTGAGTTTGAACACCAGTTGCGAATGGGAATTCAAAAGAAAAACGCCGACGGGTCTATGTTCAGTTTTGAGGACTTACAAATATTGATTTCCTCACTTGACAAAAACAACGGTTTCATCGAAGTAACGGGCATCGATGAACAAGATTATGATGTGTTTTTGTACCTTCATTTTGAAGAACAATTCATTGTACAAAGTGTTGAAAATTCCAAATTCATCCACCTCGTTGAAGAGGAAGACCTTGATGCTTCAACAGAAGAAAGAATCACTCAACCGCTTCATGAGGTCTCACTCGATGCCTTTGAGTCACCGGAATCAGAAATTTTGGACATCGATTCGCAACGAAAGGCAAAGAAGAATCAAACCTCGTTGAAAGTTCAATTGTTTCGAAAAACAATCGAAAATCTCATTCCTTCGGAAACTCAGTGTGCGGTTGAAATCGAACAAATTCAAACGGCTTTGGCTTGGATTTGCGATCAAGACGGCCTTGAATGGGACGATTACATGATGCAACACGGAATCTCAAAAAACGATGACCGAAATCTCGAAATGATTGCTCTCTTGCAAAAAAATGGCTTTTCTTGTACGCTTCAAATGAAGAAAAACAAACTTTACGCAGAATTCACTCTTCCGCACCCATTTACAGAATCATAGCTCCTTCACCATGGAATCTTGTTGTTCGCATTGATTTGAACAATAGAACGTAGGGCTGATTGACGAACGCCGTGAGATTGGTCTTCTTGGGCTAATTCTAGATACGGCAATGCTGCTACGAGTCCTGTTTCACCAAGATATTCCGCAGCATTTCTTCGAACATATCGAGATTTATGTGTAAGCAAGTATTGGCCAATTGCTCGAAGAGAACTATCGTCGCCAATCCGAGACAAAGCCGCTATCCCGCGAATGGTCATACTGCTTGTTGTTGGCTCTTTTAGCAATTCAAAAATATACGGTGCTGGAGAAAATCCTGAAGTCTTCTGAAGTGCGATGAACAACGATTGGTACAATCGTCTTTGCCCAATGTACGATTTGACATAGGGCTCAAACCAAGCACCAAAGTGAGCAATGGATTGCAATAAGCATTTTAACACGTTCACTTGATCTGTCTCAAGACTTGAAATCAACGCATTTTCAATTTCTTCGTCACCAGAATTTCGCAAGGCGCGAACTGTAGCAATCACGGTTTCTGGGTTTGAACTGGACAAAAATTCTCCGAGCAAATCGAACTTCAAACCGCATGGTATATCCATCTGTCCAAGATGAATTATGGCAGCATTACGCTGCTCCTCGAACTCAAGTAATGGAGAGATATGTTCGACAATCACATCCAAAGAAAGTGAGAGTTCTCGAAGACTGGAAAGCACTTGATGCACGACTTTCAGATTCTCATCAAACCTCATCGGCAAGAGATGTTTGAGAAAGCGATTTGAATCGTTGAGATTGATATTCTCTACAGCCCAACATCGTACTGAGGGATTGGAGTGTTCAAGATACTGCTCGAAATCTGCGAACAATTCGGGATGACTGTACAATTGTTCTATAGCCCATCTTACTTCCGCGTACAGCGTTTCTGGAGCGTTGATGAATTCAAATAAAATCCAACGAAGCGTTGCCGGATGTTGGTAACTGAGTAATCTCTTTGCGTGACGTAACCAGTGTTCATTTGGTTGCTGCTCAATAAAATCTCGAGCTTCTTGGTCCCCCATCTGCAAAGGTCTCTCCTCGACCAAATTACCGTCAAAATCAAGCATCGGAAAAACAGGCCTATGAGGGACTGTCTCCAGTTGTTCAGCAGTGAGTATCGCATAAAGCGAAGTCGGCACTTCAGTAGGGT
>JASLVU010000160.1 GCA_030741225.1 Candidatus Poseidoniaceae archaeon
TGGATACGGCGATAATTACATCAACGCATCCTGGGATAATTTCCGCCCCTCATCATGGCCTGGCCTTCTCGTATCTGTTGCAAACAACATCGACACATTCCCTCTGGACCGAACTCAATGGAACGACACCGATGGAGATTGGGTTGGCGATGAACAGATGAGCGACCGCGCCGATGGCTGTCCAACCGTTTGGGGAGATTCTCAATACGACCGTCTCGGTTGCCCCGATACAGACGGTGACGGCTGGTCGAATCCTGATGCAGGTTGGCCCGCTACTACCGATTGTTACGGAGCCGATGCTTTCCCCGCAGATGCAACACAATGGTGTGATGAAGACAACGATGGTTTTGGTAGCAATCAATCCGGAAACAACCCAGATGAGTGTCCAAATCAAGCCGGTACTTCAACCGAAGACCGTCTCGGCTGTGTTGATTGGGATGACGATGGTTATTCCAATGCCGGCGACCCGTTCCCGAACGATGGTACGCAGTGGGCTGACAGAGACGGTGATAATCGTGGTGACAATCCAAACGGTTCAAACCCAGATGCATTCCCAGACGACTCGTCACAATGGGTAGATGCAGATGGCGATGGCTATGGCGATAATCCGGGTGGCCTTAACGGTGATGCGTTCCCGAACGACGGTAATCAATGGGAAGATACCGATGGTGATGGATACGGCGATAATTTTGTTGACGAAAACGGCGACGGAATTTCCGAAGGAGTTTCCGATGTCTGCCCGACAGTCTACGGACAATCTTCGAATCCTGAAACTCGTGGATGTACTGATTCAGATAAGGACGGATATGTTGACCCTCTCGATGAATTCCCGACAGATCCATTCCAATGGGAGGATGCTGATGGTGATGGATTTGGAGATAACACTGCGGTTCCAAGCGGTGATGATTGTGTAGATGTCTTTGGCAAATCCACTCAAAACAATCGGCAAGGATGTCCGGACTCGGATTTCGACGGATGGGCAGATGTTGATGATGCATTCCCATACGACACCCTTCAATGGAAGGATTCCGATGGAGACGGATGGGGAGACAATTACGCCTGGTTTAATGAAACCATAGAAGACCTTGACAACCCTGGTCAAACGTACGTCATACGAAATCAAACTGGCGATGCATTCCCGCAAATTGATGACCAGTGGTCGGATATGGACGGCGATGGATGGGGTGACAATCAAACAAGTTTCTACCAACCGGATGCATTCCCATTCGAACCATCTCAATGGAATGATTTTGATGGTGATGGCTACGGCGACAACAGCGTCTATGACCCTGACGGAGAAGACGGCCCACTTGGCCCAGAGAGCGCGTTTGAACCCGATTCTTGTAGGAAAGAATACGGTGAATCGAATCTCGAGGAATACGGTTGTCCTGACAGCGATTCAGATGGCCGAGCAGATCTTTACGACCCATGCCCATGGGACCCAGCTGTCACCAATGGAGTGTTAACCGGTCCAAACGCAGTCAAGTGCGCAATTACCTCAGACCCTGCTCTCGATTCAGGCAGCGATTCAACTGGCTTCGGATTTTCTTCTGATTCGTCGACCTTCCTAATTATGGGCGGTGCAATTGTCTTGCTGCTATCCCTCATTTTCGTGGCGCAAATAGCCAAAGCATCTAGTCGACGCAAAGCATCAGCAGAACGCGAAGAAGAGCGTAAAATGGACCTTGCATTCTCTGAGGAAGAAGAACGCCGCCTTGCATGGATCAATCATTATGTCGCTGCCGGCCAATTGGACGAAGCTCGAGCTTTAGGGTGGACTGAAAGTCAACCAGTTCCAGAATGGAAGCAGTACGAAATGCAGCAGCAGGCCGCTCAACAAGAATCGGTTCCAACTATGCTTGATTTGAATAAACTCTGAAATCCACCTGTCTTTACACATAGATTGCACCGCTTACCTTTCAAGTGATGAGCGTTACTCAGCACCATGGCCGGCGCTTCGCGTTACGCTCTCGCAGTTCTCACGCTGCTTGTGCTGTCAAGCGTACCGGTTGCTGTCGCAGACGAATCCGAGCAGGTTTCACTTGTAATTGTCAATCAATCAGTCCATCAAAAGAGTTGGTTTGTTGAAGGAGACGTGCTCTCTCTTCTGCCTTCTTTCGCAAATACGGGTAGTCAAACGGCCGTTGATAACGATCCTTCTTGCGGCGTTGTACTGCAAGTGTACGATTCCTTAAACACTCAAATCATTGACGAAACCACTCGTTGCAGAGGACAGTCACAGAGCCTTGATTTGGCTCCAGGCGAGGAATACTTCTTCGACGCTCTGGAATGGAATTTGACGAAAGATGATGGCTCATTTGTTTGGCCAGGAGAGTATACCATTCATGCGTATCATCCTGCGACACAATTACGAACATCGACCACCATTGTAGTCCAAACCAGCGTTGACATCTCTTCTGAATTGGAACTTTCACTCCAAATCAATACCAGAGACGGCGAAATCAGTCATGACGAGGAAGTGGTTGCCAGTGTGACGCTGGTGAATCCTAGCGTACAATCGATACCTTTGCCTGATTTGGATGGTTGTCAAGTTGAGTTCAATGTGAATGGTCATTCTACTCTTGCCATGAAGTGTTTTGATGATTTCCAAACTGTTGAACCTTACGAGCATATTTTACTTGGCCATGTTCTGTTGGAGGATTCTTCTCTCCAAATTGGAATGAACACCCTTCAGGTGAGTTTCCCGTCAGGGGATTTACTCTCAAGCCTTTCTTTTTCTCTCGAAGAGGTTGAACCGATAGATACTTCTCTTCAATCGATGACAACTGTCGAGATTGTCTCACCACAGGAAATGCAGCATACCTACACTCAAGGAGAAATTTTCTCTTCAACTCTTCAAATTAAGAATATCGCCGAAGACTCGGCATTGCTGCAGTTCACTGACTCATGTCGAGCTGAAGTATGGATCTTCAATGCTCAAGGGGAAATTGTATTTGATAGTCGTTTATTCAAATCATGCAACGCAATGCAACTTGATTCGGTTTTGGATTCAGGCGAGATTTTGCAATTTACTTTACCTGACTGGACATTTACAGACTTGCTTGGTTGTGAAGTCTCTTCTGGGAAATATACCGTTGTTGCAGAGGTGCCTGAACATCATATTTCCAGTTCTCAGACAATTGTTTACCACCAATCACAACCTTCAGACTGTGGAGTCAGTCCTGGATTTGAAATTCTTCCAGAGATTCATCCTTCAGAGTTAGGGTTTAACTTGAGTATAACCCTTGTAGCCAATGAGCCTGGAGTTGATTTAATTTGGATTGATTCCTGCGGGATTGAAGTTTCAATTATCGACCTCTCAACCGTTGAGGAAGTTATCCAGCAACCGTATTTGTGCGATATTCTAGAGCATCGCCATTTCATTTTACCTTACCAAGGTGAAACAAATTCTTTGCGCATAGATGGAGGCGAGGTTTTTGAAACAGTCGATGATACGCAATTTTGGACTGAAGGCCGATATCAAATCATTTTAGATTTCCGAACCAGTCAAGAAGTTCGAGCAAGCTTCGGATTTAGTTGGCCAATCGCTCAAGAAGCGGTAATTATTCAACCAACGGCTGAGGCGGTGATTGAACAACAATCTCGTCTTGTTAGCGGTTCATGGTCAGGACTTCAAACTGAAGTCGGAACTTGCTGGATGTTTGAATCAATCGATGAGGGCCAACTTCTGCTTTCCAGCTCTTTGGTATCACCATGGACACCCCATCAAGGATTGAGTGGAACCTATGAAATCGTTGAT
>JASLVU010000161.1 GCA_030741225.1 Candidatus Poseidoniaceae archaeon
CCATCCATTCGTTTGGAGTAAATTCTGAAGATGGCTCGTACGGTCCAACAATCATTACGCATCATCAGGTTTCGTTGCCAAAAAGCGTGGGTTCCCCTCACATGGGCCCACTTCAAGACATTTGGGTCTTGTACGGCCATCTTTCCAATGACAGTTTGAATGGACTTTACGAGGGTCAAGAATTCGAAGCAGGCGAACAATTGGCTGCGATTGGAGATGAAAATGAGAACGGTGGCTGGCCTCCTCACTTGCATTTGCAAGTATCCGTGAAGAAACCTGTGCACAACGATTTACCTGGTGTTGTTCGTGCTGATGAGCGCGAATCTGCACTGAAGGAATTTCTGGACCCACGACTGCTTGTAGGTCCTGTTTATTGAACCGATTCAAGATGTTCTTTCAATGCTAGAATTGGCCCGATTGCAGCGGGGTCTTTCCCTTTCAAAAGGGCAAGAGCAATGCTGATCCAATCCATGAGTATGCACAGGTGAAGCAGCGATTCCAAGAGTGTGTTTCCTTCACCTGCTATTTTCCAAGCATAATCTGTTGCAGCGTGTGCAATCATCCAATCCATCCTTTTGGAAACTTGTCGGTGCATACCTTGCCATGTCAGTAGAAGAAGAACATGCTCAACAGCCGAATCGTCATGTTCAGTGCCGATTCCACCCCAAGCCACACTTTCGTTATGGTTCATCTCAGGTATCACTCCTACGCGTGCAAAGCGTGCAGAATTTTCGTTTAATTGATTCTTGAATCGGTTCAATGCTGGGTGTAATTCTGTAGGCCCAAGAAGGGCAATTGGTCTTTCAAGCATGCACAGAGCCAACTGTGCAACATCTCCTTCTGGGTCGTTCAGTATGTCGAAACCTTCGCTTGCCGCTTGCAATCGCTCAAGCATTGCTTCATCGCTCCCTTCAACAGGTATGGGCAGGACACCAATGTTTCTCAACAAGCTGAGTTGGCGGCTAAAAATATGGCCAAATGCTGTTCGAGGAGGTTGTCCACCGGGAGAAGGAAGCAGGAAACAGTTTGGATATATTTCGCAAAGACCCGAAAGAATTCCTCCCGCAGAAATCACCACGACAGTTCCTTCTGCTTTAAGCGCAATTTCGGTCGCTTCAAGCGTCTCTTCTGTGTTTCCACTGTGCGAAGTCGAGAGCACAAGCCATCGAGGATTCCACCATGATGGAGGAACATAATCGCGCTGAAGTACGACCGGAATCTTTCCCTGAAGATTGCACAGGGTCGAGAGGAAATCTCCACCTGCTGCTGAACCGCCCATTCCCAAACAAAGTATTCCATCCCACTGTGTTTTAGAGAGTTCTTCCATCCATGGTAAATGCTCTGGGGTTGAATGAGAAAGGCCTTTTCTCAAATCTTGTACAAATGCTCGAGTAAAACCAATCATGCCTTGAGAGTCAAGCGCTTCAGCCAAATCGACCAAACCCACATTGGATTGGTTCGAATCATTGCCTGACATGGGTTTAGAAGACTGCTTATCCTTCATATTCCCTTCCCCCCTCTTCGTCATCGCATCCGAGTTTGTGCAATGCAAGCCATTCACCGTCGATACGTGCAAGACGAAGCCTCTGACGAGGTACATGGTCCCAAGCGACACGAACTTCATTCATGCTCCAGTTGGTAGGATCGAGAAATTCTGCAACGGATGAATCTTCTGTGATGATATCAACGCAAACATGTTCTTTCATTTGAGACACGACATTGGCCGATTCTAAATCGCGCCACGTTGCACCCGTTCGTTCTTGACGGTCAACCCTCGACATAATGACGCCATCTTTTGTCCAAGTTGCCGGTCGCCAGAAGTTGTTTCTCCATTTGAGCACATCTCCGATGTCGTAGCCGGGTTTTCTGTACAACAATGTAAGGCGCGTTACATCAATGCCGTCTTTGCGTCCGACAGTTGAATTTGACTCTCCCAAATGGCCGCCGTATTCACTTACCAAATGTCGACCCCAAGCACGAGCAAGACCCTTACTGCCCAATACAACATCGTATCCTCCTGTAACTTGTCCTTCTGAGGTAATGAAGAACATAGGGTCGTCCGACAAGTCTTCAATCACCGTATCGAGCGTAGTTCGTAGTGCAGTAAATTCGTCTTCAGAAAGTCGTCTGCCAGTTGAACGCAATTGAACGGTTGCTTCAAAGTAATTTCCGGCTCGACGGGTGCAAGTTAGACACACACCATTGGCCATCCGCGCACGCATCGTGTGTTCTTCTTGGAACAGTAAATCCTCAATCACTCCCTCGACTTGCAAGTGAAGGAGAGTGTGGCGGTCAGACACCCTTTGAGGCTCGACAGCTAACGCGATATCCTCTGCATCTTTGTGAAAATGCACATGGCGTTGAATCAGTTCATCCCAAATCTCGTCTTCGCTAATGTGAACCCACTTGCCCTGAATTTCAACGATTCCACATCGGGCACATCTTACCCAAGGTATGTTTTCTGGGACCTGGACCAGTTTTACACGTTTCCTCACACAGGGCTCGCACATTCGCTCTCCGTACAAGGGTGGGTCTGCTCCACAGACCAGACAAAATTCCCGTCCTAGCCCTTCCATAGCCATCCCCAACCTACGTGGGTGAATTCATCTGTTTTCAATCTGTAGCATCCACATTCGCTCTATCGATAGATTGCGGTGCAAGAGAATCAGCATCGGCTGCTTCAACACCAATGGTCGATTCTACAGCTGCAAGACGCAACTCGATTGAGCGGCTGCGTGTAACAACTGTCCAAGTCCAAATCGCAAGACCAGCAATCATTCCTAAGTATGCAGTTGTTAGATAGTAAGAACCTTCCATGTTATATTCCTCCATCGAGTGAATTTTGCACTTGCTCAAGCCGTTGTTCAAGTTGAGTAATCCTCATTGAAATGAGCATGTGGCCAACAATGAACAGCGTAAAAGAAAGTGCTCCAATCATCAATACAAGTGCCATACTTGATTCAAGAGAACCTCCACTATCTCCTGCCGCAACAACTGGACCAGGGTGCCGTATTTGCCAGATTCTCGTGGCCATGTAGGTCAGTGGAACCAAAACAAACCCATACAGCCCAAACGTCGAAAACGTGTCTCTTGTTTCGACTCCATCCGGTTGACTCTGGCGTCCAAGTACCAGGAACAATGCGAGCAATGTAAGAAGGCCGAATGTGTTGAGCCGAACATCAGTCCAATCCCAAGGAGTGCCCCATTCAGCCGCACCCCAAACGCATCCTGACCAAACCGTCATCAGTCCGCAGGCCAATCCTGCTTCAGTTCCCGCAACATGCAACCGCCATCCAAATGCACTGCGTTTGAAAAACCACATTGCTGAACCAACGAACAGCACTCCGAAAGCAATGAATGCTGCCCAAGCCGAAGGGACATGCCAGTAAAAAATTCTTTGAGCAGCAGGAGATTCAAAGGCATTTATTGAGACACTTGGTGCCCAATGAAATCCAAGGTACAGAGTAGCCATAATGCCGAAAAAGCCGGCACCGAGTAAAACCTCAGCAAACCTGCCTCGCATGTGCTTCACTCCCTCCTCTCCTTCTTGAACTTGGGTACTCATAGTCCTGCGGCGTAATCGGTGACAAGAGCCCAAGGTAGAATCAGAATCGGTAACAAAAGCCGAAGAAATACTGCATTAGGACGAACCAGTCGAAGCGTACTGAGTTCAATAAACCGAACACAGTTCATCGTCACCCAGTGCATAAGAGTTCCAAGAGCGGTAATCCTCCAGTCGATTCCATCAAGA
>JASLVU010000162.1 GCA_030741225.1 Candidatus Poseidoniaceae archaeon
GCTGAACTTGGAAGCATCAGTTCAGAATGAACACGCCATCCAGGGTGCTGAATACCCGCCCATCGAATTCTCTCGTCGTCCTGCAAGTTGTCAAGTGCAACTGAAGGGGGGGAAGGTAATCTCACCAACCAACCTTCATCTGAAACAAAATCCAGCGGAGTGATTGAGTAATCTTTCTCTAATGATTCAAGAATTGTACCATCGTTCCTGTGAAGTTGTATAATTGCAAGGCCTGTTCGAAGGTGGTCTTGTGAATTTTGAAAAGCGTATTCTATGAATGGACCTTCATCAATCAGAGGGTCAAACTCACCTATGTGGAGACGAAGAATGCCGGATGCCTGTTGAAATTCCACTTCAGTAAATCCAACGGACTGAATTTCATTCCACCTCGACGAAGGATTCTGAAATTCAGAAGTGTCAGAGGTAAATTCTACATCTTCAACAACTGTCAATTGTGTTTGAGGACTTTCAGAAATGAGAGGAGCAAGGGAGGTCAAAAGAAGCAAGATGAGCATTACAAATGCTTGTCTAATTCCCTGCATGGCTTATCGAAACCAATTACCTTTTTCAACACGCCCCTTCAATGTGCTGTCCTAGGATGAACAGAGTTCAGAGGTTGTTGTACTTGGAAATCGCTGAATCGGTTTTGTTAACAGAAACTCTCCAGTCCTCTTCAACACCCATCAAGGCACGAATGGCATCAACATTCTCAGGTATTACATCTGACTCTTGATGAATGGCTTGGAAGTAATAAAGGGTGTTTCCTTCAAGCTTAACACCGTCCTCCCAAACAAAAATTTCATGCAAATCTCCCCATTTACGACCAATGTCTCGAGAGAATTCCATAACTTCGGCAGTGGTAGTGATTCCTGTTTCAGCTCCGTTCATAATAATAAGACGAGGGTTGTTTGACCACATCTCAAGTATTGATTCAGTTGTTAAACCGTGACCTTCTGGTAGTGTAGCAGTAATTACGTGCACATGCATAATCGTTGTAGGGACTGCAACTGCCATCGAGTTAATTTTGATTTCAGGTTTTACGGTCATGACATCAGGGCCGTGATGAGAGGGAACTTTGAGTACTGGTTTGATTGCATTGATTGGACCTTTACTCGAATCTCCAGGATCCGCTGCTCGACGAATCATTGTGCACTCTACGCTTAATTCACCACAGTGTTCGTAAAGCGGTACAAGTGTGCGCGAAAGTCCTGTTGTGTTGCACGATACCACTCGAGTCCCTTGAACATTGAGATTTTGAACGTGGTTTGCAGATGAGGTGTATGAATTGCCAGTCATCTCATGCTTTTCTCCACCTTGAAAAATCCATTTAACACCGGCCTCGACATAAGTGGCTTTGTTGGATGCACCTACTTTGCCTGGAGAACAATCAACAACAATATCTGCGACTTTGAGAAGGTCAGATAGACCTCCGTGGCAGGTATATCCTGCATCTGCAAATGCCTTAATTCGGCTTTCATCATCAAATGTACAATAAATTGGATACCCTTTGCGAACTGCTAAGTCGCACCCAAACGCTGGTCGAGTCTTCGTCACACCGACAATCTCCATGTCATCTTGAGCATCAACTGCATCTGCAACACGCTTTCCGATCGTTCCGTATCCATTAATTGCGACTTTGATAGCCATTGTTCTCAACTACCCGCCTTCGCAGACCCTCTATTAACAAATCGACGATTTTCCATGTCTGTTCGCCCGCCAAATAGAATTCTAAAATACAGTAAATTATGCCCGAATTACGGGAGGCTATTTGGACATGGAGTCTCAGCCGACCAACATGGCCGAACCACGAGAGGTTGTTGAACGCTCATTCAACATCAACAAGAAACTCGGTCCTCGACTCATTACTGCTGCCGAACAAAACGCAATATTGAGGATTGGATGGACGAATGCTGGCGAGCCCGTTCCAAAGAATGGCGAATTGGGATTATGTCCCGATTTACCATCCGGTGCCCGAATGAGAGCTCTCGGCGTTCTTGGCTCGTGGATTGCATCTTTTGGAAGCGGTGGGAATTTTACCATTCAGGGTGATGCAGGCTCATTCCTTGGGGCAGGAAATCGTGGAAACACCATTGTTTGTGAACAAATTGCGGGAAACTATGCAGGTTACGCAATGAGAAAAGGAAGGATTAGTGTCATGGGTGGTCTTGGCGACGATGCAGGTTCAAAGATGTCCGGTGGTCTTCTTCTTATTCGAGGTTCAGCAGGTTCTCGAATTGGAGGAGGCATGAATGATGGACTCATTGTTGTTCACGGGGACGTTGGAAATGACCCCGGGGCAGGTATGACCGGTGGACGTATTGTCATCAACGGACGCTGTCCGACTCCACCTCCAGGCGTTGAACTGCGGCCACTTACTGCTGCAGAAGTCAAATCGATCAATAAGGAACTCAGTGACCCAGATATGGAAATTCCGAAGGACGCGGTCTGCTTAGCACCTGCTCCACTCTTGCAGGTAGAACAAAGCGAACCTCCTGTTTCGCATTCTGACTTGTCAAGTATAGGACTGGTTGCAGGTGATCTACATCATGTGGCCCCGTACCAAACGTGCGATACTGTTGTCTTGCTCGGTGAGCGGGATGGAGAAAATTCTCCCGTAGCACTCCCCTTGCCGATATTACCGATGGTAGAAAGTGGTAAATCACTCCACTTCGGCAAAGACGATGACCCCCAAGTCATTCAAATTCTCTCAAAGCAGCCGTTTTTGACCCACACTCATCCGAGAAATATCGATTTCACTCTTCTCAATTCAACCAATCTAGCCGACGCTCCTGAACTTCTTGGAAGTTCAAGTGGTGTTGTAGTCGATTTGGATGATTTGCCTTCGATGAATTCGGAGGAAATCGACGGTTTTTTGGTTGCTGTTCGCACCTTACTCGGGATGGAAAAAACGGTTGCTTTCCTTAATTCACTTTGCAGAGTTGAATCTCTACATGTTCGCTCATCTCACCATAACATCGATTTGGCAGTGAGTCGAATTGAAGACGGTTCAGGTATTGCTGAGGCAGCAGCATTGCCAATGATTGGACGCTCAACGAAGAGTCACCTGGATGACGCATTTACACAAACCGGAATTTTGCTTGGACTTTCAGCAAGCGGTTCAGACTTGGCAGTGCTTCGGGCTTCTGGAATCGAAGTCATCTGTTGTGAAGTCCCTATGGTCGATGCTCATGATTTGGCCCACTGGCTAAAGGGTGTATCGGATGAGTTAACCAGCATACTCAGGAGGCTCGGACTTGACTCCATTGAACAACTTAAACGACAGCATCTTCGAGCTCTCGATTACGAAACTGCGGCAATTAGTGGCTTGAGGCTCGCAGGTTATGACCGTCCGTTGCCACATTGGTTTGCTCGTTGAGGTGATGGAATGCCGACAATATCTGTTGAACAAAGTCTACTCAAATCACTTCTTGAGAAACATGGACTTACCCATGATATCCAACAGATGGACATCCAACTACCACTGTTAGGCACTGATATTGACGTCTGTGACGAATCGAACCTTACTATCGAAATATTTCCAGACCGGCCGGACCTGCTCTCCGGGGAAACTCTTGCGAAGGCAATTCGTCCCTTCTTGCATGGATGTAAAAGTGAGCCTGGATTAGATGTAAAGCAAGGCGATATCAAACTTTCAGTCGATGCGGAATTAGAACATATTCGACCTATCGTATTGGGTGCTGTTGTCCGAGGGGTACCAACACAAGCGAACGAGCACGAGCAGGATGCT
>JASLVU010000163.1 GCA_030741225.1 Candidatus Poseidoniaceae archaeon
CGCCAAAGTTTTACGCAATCGAAGTGGAGTGACGACTGAATTGAATTCCTTGTCTGGATGGAATATTCTTCCGGACGATTCCCTTCTCATTGAAGTGGCTGTTCAAAACAGAGGAATTACAGCAAGCACTCCCACAACCATGACCATTACACATCCTGATGGTCAAACATCATCGCACCCACTACCATCTCTCAACACATACGAGGCACACAAAGTCAACTTTACATGGACCGTACCGAGTGACCAAGCCATCGGCATAGTTCCCGTATCTTGGCATGCTGACCCAAACAACATCAATACTGCGGATGACAATTCTTCGAACGACATCGCTCAAATTTCCATGTTTGTGGGAAGACTACCCACGCCTATGTTCTCTGACTCAACCTCACTGACACTGGAAAATTTGCAACTGAACGCAAACGAAAGTTTTGATGAAGATGGAGGTAACGTTACTTGTGTATTCAAGATTCCATACGATGATGGCTCGCGCAACTGGGCTTGGGAGACAATCCCTTCAAACGCATGCCTCGTAAATTGGACCTGGACTGACGATGGAACATACCCCGTAGAAATTACTGTCATTGACGAGGAACGAGATGAGCAAACTGCGATTATGCAAGTCGCTATTATCAATCGAAATCCAGAAATCCAAATTCTGAGTTCGCGTACTCAAGTCAAAGTCGAACACCCCATCACACTTTACGCGTTTGCAAACGATTCAGATTCAGAAGAAATTGGGCCGGGAGTCGTCGACATTCATTGGCCGGATTCCATTTGCAAAGAAGGATACTACACACGTGTGTGCACAACAACTGCTCCAACGGAAGGATGGCATACCTTTTCTGCAGTTGCTACTGATGACGATTATGCAACAACGATAGCAACAATCGATATTCAATTCACCAATATCGCACCATACAGTGCATCTGTTGCGCTGCAAAAGAACGGCCAATTCCTAGCAAGTGATGAACAGCAAATATGGCATCTTGATGAAGATGAAGAAGTCATCGTCAAAGGCCAAGCTCTCGATTCAATCGATGACCTTGAAACATTAACGCACACTTGGTGGCCGGACAGTGAACAGCCTTCTTTGATGTATACCTTCAATGGTCGAACATCAGATTTTGCAATGCAATGGAATACTGCAGGACTTCATACTGTTCGATTGCAAGTGAGTGACAATGATGGAGAAGCAAGCCAAATAGAAGAAAGGTGGATCAACATCCGTAATGTCCCTCCAGTGATTCAACCACTGGCCTCGCTGCTTCCAGTTGCTGAAGGCCAAATGATTACTGTTGAAGGAAACTCAACCGATACACCGAGTGACGTTGCCACATTGACAAAATGTTGGGATATCGATCCTGGTATTGATAGCGACGATATCGGTGGTGCTGATGACGATTGCGATGTCGCAGGTGATGTACTCAACTATGCTTGGAATCGTAGCGGTTCTCACACCATTATCTATCACGTCACTGATGATGATGGCGCTCAATCCAGTGAAGTACTTACCATTGAGGTACTCAACATGCCACCAATCGTTCGCCTACAAAACACAGATTGCGTAGCGTATCGAGAGTGCTACCTTAATGCAGACAAAACAACCGATTCACTCAACGATATCGACGGACTTACCATCGTTTGGGACCTCGACATAACCCAAGACAGCAACGGAGATGGAATCAAAGACAATGATGCTGATTTAGTCGGCTCTTCCGTAAGCCATATTTTCCGTCAATCCGGCACAATAAATGTCAAAGCAATGGCATGGGATGAAAACCCTGAACGACCAGGACAGGCAGTCATGTCAGTGGTTGTTGCTCCTCCAGAACGAACCTCACTGGAACAGGTGAGTGCAGCTTTGATTGGAGATGAAGCAAACGCTTTGGCTCAACTTGGCTTGCTCATTGCAACTCTACTCATCCTTGCTCTGCTGACTCGTAGACGGAAAAACAAATCCAGCGCAGACCCATGGCAAAACACAGATTTGGATGACGGCTGGCGAAGAACAAACGGAAAAGGTCTTTGAGAAACATGCTCTGCTTGAACAAGTTCAAAATCGCCGGCCAGTCAATTCACCCTCTGGCGTATTGTTTGCGCTCTCTGAAGCTCCACATAATCTTGCACCTGCCCCCCAGCCAGTGGAACCTCAAATGCCAACACATGCATCTGAGCCTCAAACCAGTCAGCAACCGGTTCAACAAGCGGAACTTCATCCACCAATTCCAGAAAGTGGGTTGCCAGAAGGTTGGACTGAAGAGCAGTGGTCGCATTACGGGCAACAATACCTCGATGCTCAATCCTCACATCCTTAACCCGTCCCTACGGGACGGATAATCAAGCCTCTCAAGTAGGAGAACGCTCTCGGAGTAGTATGAATCGCTTTGGCCCAGTTGTCTTTGGATTGATATTTTTGATGCTTTCTACCCCTCTTAGCAGCATGGTTACACATCATTCGAACACCCTAACGGAGGTTGATGTACGCTCCGCTGAGGGATGGGATAAGGACATTGATGTTCCGACATGGCGCATTGGAGATGAATGGGTCTATGAGACCAAGTTTGATGTTGCTCAACTGATCGCACAGGCCAATGTATCGGCATCACTCAATACCCTCACTGGTGATACGAGCTACACAGTGAACAACACGCTTTTCATTACCACGAGCGGAACACAAAATTTAGCGTACCAATTGTTGATTGATGGGCAATTTTCGAGTTCAACGAACAGCGACCCATGTGGAGCAAGTCTCGATGGAACCACAGGTCGATTGGATATTGGCTATACGGGAGACGACTTGGTTCGAGTACGAGACCTAGGTGTCATTAATTCAAGATTCACTCTCGATGTCAAATTTGTTCCATGTATTTTTGGATTCCCTGCCGGTTTTTTGACTCAGAACATTGGTGTTATCACTTTTGATACAAGTTACTCTCCTGCCAAAGAAAAGTATGACTTCCCGATTCACACCGGTGACCAGTGGTACATGCCCTTCTACTCTTCGACAACTGTGAGCGGTAGTTCAGCTTACTTTGACCCGAATACGTTTGATACTGCTGGTCCAGAAAACAACAGTTGGCAAGTTACCGCAGATGGAATTCCAACCGATGGAACCAACAATATCCAGTACACTGGATGCGATGATTCGTTCAAGGTAAACGAATGGAACCAAACCGGAGTTTCGTCTGGATTCAATTGGTACTGTCCTGCCGTTCGATACAATTCTTGGATGAGGGTGTCCAATGCTGCTGGATTTACGATTGATTGGTTGTTGAAAACATACAATCCTGCAGATTCCTATGGGGTCACAGAGACCTCAACACCAGGGACACGAAATGTGGCAGTCGACATTGATTTGCAATTTTTAGCAACATTACCGAACTCGGAACAAACCCTAACTGCCACCTATGAGACCTCTCCTGGTGCAATACCACAAGGAAACACAAACATGCAGATACGGTACGAGGCGACAAATACATTGGCGAATCCGTCCACAGATGGTTCAGGTGTAGTCAACTACACGCTCAACGTTTCCGATGGCATAGATACAACACCATCAAGTGATGATTACTCAAGTAACGGCGTCATTGTTTGGGACCCTGTGAACAAGATAATCGGTGCAACAACCGTTGTCATTGACCTCAATGTTGTCGCAATTGACTTGGTTGCTCAATCGGATTCGATTATCGTGACTCGAACACGAGGAAATGATACTGTAACG
>JASLVU010000164.1 GCA_030741225.1 Candidatus Poseidoniaceae archaeon
CTTACTCCGGTCTCGTAGCAGTGATCCCATGATTGATGATGAACAATTTACCAAGGAAGAAATCTTGTTTGAGGAATTTGCCAATGAAGTCAGCAATCCACCATCTCGACCGCCGCTTAATGCAGTCGGTGAGATGTACGACGGTTATGAAGCAATTGAATTCCCAAAGAATTCACAAAAATGGTTTTACCGCGACCCTCAAACAGGACAATGGGTAGAGTGGACATAATTTTCTCCCATTTCGAGGCGCTAAAATGGTAGAGAATCGGGCCAAGATTGCAATTTTGGCAGTCTTATGCATCCTGTGTATTCCCGTTTTGTTTCAACCACCCTCGCCGAGTATGGCAAGCAGTACTATTTTTGATGACCCAGCCCTCGATGAAATTCAGCAATCAAGTACCGACGATACGATAGGAAAAAACCTCATTATTCGTATTCAACACAAGGACTCTGGACCGTTGACAAGTAATTTTTCTCGTGTTCAAACACTGCTCGAGATAGAACAACATGCTCTCGATGGTGACGATGAGCGATTTACGTTTGATTCTTCAAAAGTGTACATCCATCGTTTAGAAACTCCGTTTTCCTCTTGGAATTCAGCATTTGAATCATCCAACAAAAGCATGAGCAATGCATCCTCATGGAGCGATGTATTGCAGCCCGAGAATGAAGATGGATGGTGTGGACAAGATGCGAGTGTCGATGAACAATCAGCTTTGCAAGTAACTCTCTTGCTGTTGCCAAAGCAGAGTAATCTTGGTGTTGCTTGCCCTCAATATGCTGGAGCATCAGCCTCCCAGCCGCCACAATCGAACGAGATATTGTGGTTGATATGGCTCGATGGCGAACAGAAACCAGTTGATTGGTCCGAACTTATCACCTGGTGCGATAAACTTTCATCGAACAGTGATTATGAGTTTGAACCTGCTGGAATAAACATCCTTTTTGAGGAGGCTGGTGTAATCGCAATAGAGGATTTGAGTTTTATTTTGCCAGCGGGATTTGCTTTGCTCGTTCTGTTCTTGTGTGTGTTTCTGCGAAGCGTAAAAATCGCTTCAATTACGCTCGGTTCTGTTGGACTTGTTTTGGTCGCAGAAATCGGTCTTCTTGCTGTTTTTGGCAGAAATTTCTCAGTAATTGACGCAATCGCAATTCCAATCATCATGGGTGTTGCTGTTGATGGAGCATTTTGGTACACATCATCAACCAAATCCCGTGAAGAGGTTCGAAGGATGTTGTTGCTTGCAACCTGCACAACCGTCGCCGCAGTCTCGTTGGCGATGATATCTGAAATCAAAATTCAACGTGGTCTTGCTTTGGTGATGGTTCTTGGAATCATTATGGATTGGTTCGTGACTCGATTTGTACTTGAAGACATCTACATGAATTCTCGAACCAGCAATGCTTTGAAAAACGATAATTTGAAGCTCGGCTTGAGTTTAAATTGGCTTTGGCCCGTCGTTTTGCTGCTCTTAACTGCAATTGCTTTGACTGCTCCTGAAGGTGTTGAAGTTTTGGACATCCACCAGTTTATGCCTGAAGATGACCCAGCGTTGGATGAATTGGAAGAACTTCGTGAAAAATATGTCATTGCTTCAAGCACCATTGCCTACATTGTGGTTGACATTGAGAGTCAGGATACAGATTTGGTTCAACCACTTTCAATTTTCTACAACAATCTTGCTCAACATCCCAGTATTATTGCCTATGACACTGGATTCACACAGCACCGAATGGTGCTTGGCCTTCCTTCGTCTTCACCTGCAGATGGCATTGACATCGATCAATACCTTCAACAAAGTTCGAATTCATTGTTCATGAGCGATTCACGATTAAGCGAAAATGGACAAACAACAGGAGTCATTGTCCTTGCAGTTATCGATGGTGAGGACGCAGATGCCGCTTATGGCTTTTCCAACGATGTCAATGATTTGCTTGAAGAGCACGGACTGGAAGGAGAAGTTGGCGGTGATCTTTTGACCGGAATCAAAGTTGCAAAATCTTTTGAAAGCACTCGAATTCTACAGATTTTGTTTGCAGGTTTGATGATATTTCTTGTCGCTTGGGTTGTAACAGGTTCGTACCAACAAGGTATTCAAATTGCTATTGGCTCAATTGCTGTTGGGATTGCAGTTGATGGATTGGCGAGTCATTTAGGAGGTCGCGGGGTCAATACGGCTCCAGCAGTTCTTCTCGGTATGGGTTTTGCAGCAGATTATCTTTCACATGCAAGTGAACCTCACTCCCTTACTCGTTCGGATTTTTCCGCTCGCTGGAGGGCTGCTATCACCTCTGCTGCCCTGTTTATTCTCATCTCATTCAGTGATTTCCCTCCAGCAAAAGATACGGGGCAATTGCTCACTTTTGCGATATTTATATCGGTCATCCTCGCTACAGTTCTCTCACTCAAGTCTTCATCTTACCAATCTTTGGTGAGTGAAATCTTTTCGGATGAGAAGAATTTACAGCAACAAGAATAACCATTCCATGTTGAGTATTCACAGGAAAGCAATTTATATTTTCAATCCTCGAAAGAATATACATCTTCAAATCCTCGCTATATTGAATTCATCGCAGAAGAAGTAATAACGCTGAGGTTGAATCGAAGTTCATGGAATTTGGCGTGATTGAGGATGTCCTAGGGATTCTAGGTCTGCTTCTTTTTGTATTGACAATATTGAACATTTTATTCCAATTCTTTGTTCGTAAAAAGAGCTTGAAAGAAGCAATCCTCTGGCCAAATACAATCGATGGGGCAAACGAACCGGTCGATGACGAGACAATTGCCAAGAGAAAGAAGCGATTCTTCATAGCAGCCGTGGCCATTTTCAATGTGCTCTTTTTCTACACCGTTTATGTTTATGTCCTCCCCTACTGAATGGTTCGGGAATTAAATCCACACCAACAAGGGTTCACACAGCAGTGTTGAGGGTTCGGTCTGTTTCTTCTGGGTCAATGAACAGCGCGGCTAGCACCACGAATGTCTCGAGTACGGCAGCGATGTAGAAGATGGTCTGGTAGTTGTAGCGTTCAGCGAAGATGGGCGCCAACTGGTAGCCTATGATGGCAGAGAGGTTCATCATCGCCATGTAACCGGTAAATTGGGTTCCACCAACTTCCGCCCATGTCACTCGCATCATGAGTGAATAAGAGCAGATGGACACGATAGCCCAGAGGAAAGTGTGGACAAGCCACACGAGCATCATGAACCAACCTTCGCTCCACATGTTGTCAAACGTACCCCACGCCAGTGTGGTCAACGAAGCGCTGAGCGCAGCGTACATCAGCATGGACTTTCCACCAAATCTGCGACCAAGTTCGCCACCTGCCATGGCCCCGAGCATGGTGACTACGAGGATTATTCCACCCTTCGTGGCGTTGAATTCTTCTTGGCTCCAGCCCAACTCTTGAAGGAACAGCAACGGAAGAATTGGGATGAGAATGAACGCAAGGGAAATCATGAGACTGACCGCAATGCCGAGTTGGGCTGAGCGAACCGAAAAAGCGGTCTTGATGTTTCCTAAAATGACGGCGAAACCTCGCACATCTTCATCCAATTCCTTAGGCTCGTCAGCCAGCTCAACGGCGTCGCCTTCATCCCAAGGGAAGCGCTTCTCACCCGGTCGTTCACGCATGAACAAGGGCACCATCATGATGACGATGAGAATAGGAATTTGGATGAGGAATGCCCCTCGAATGCCCACGATGC
>JASLVU010000165.1 GCA_030741225.1 Candidatus Poseidoniaceae archaeon
TGGCAAAAAGATGCTCTGCTAATCGCAGAAAAACTTCCGGCTCATCCATGGCAACCGGTATTGAACGGCCATGAGTATGTGTTTCAAAGCCAGTATATCGGATTTTCACCTCTGCTAGCCTTCCTGCGACACCCATCTCTTTTGCCCGTGAAAGAACTCTGTGGGTCAAAGAACGAAGCACTTCGAGAACTGCTTCATGGTCATTTTGATCGGTAGAAAAAGTACGCTCTTTACCAACGGACTTCCGACTTCGAAGGGGACTGACTTCAGAACTTGTCGTGCCATCAACCACACGAGTTAGCCATGAGGCAAATCGTTCTCCAGCCATTCGACCCAGTGCAATTTCCCCAAAAACATACGCCTCGTCAACCGTAACCAAACCCCACTCTGCAAGTTGCGTCGCCCGCTTCGGTCCGATACCTGGTACTTCACGCAGAGAGCGCCCCTCAAAAAAATCCCCAATTTCATCAGGAAGAATTCGAAAAATACCCCTTGGCTTGTTCACTTCACTCGACATTTTGGCAAGAATTCGCGTTGGAGCAATACCAAACGATGCCGTGAGACCAACTTTTTCTTCTATCGCATGTTGCAATTCACGACACAAAGCAAATGCTGCATCCCAATCGGAGTCAACGGTCTCGGTTATATCCAGATACGCTTCATCAATACTGGCTTTCTCAAAAAAGGTGGCCGGTTGTTGAAGTATCTCCATAACTCTACGTGATGCACGGCTGTAGAGTCCTCGGCTTCCCCGAATATAGTGCCCCGGTCCAAAAGGATGTCCCGGACACCTTCGCCATGCCTCACTTATGGGCATAGCAGAATGAATACCAAAAGCCCGAGCAGCGTAATTGCATGTTGAAACAATACCTCTGCCTCTTCCAGCCTGAGGATCTGAGCCAATGATAAGAGGCTTCTCAGGATCTAGATCATGATGAAGTATTTCAACTGCTGCAAAAAAGGCATCCAAATCACAATGGACAAGGATACGCTCTTTGGCATGGTGTTGGGAACCCGTTCCGACCGGTTCAACACCCTTCGACATGTATTCAGTAAAGTGGCCACAGTGCTTGAAGTTGATGTATTCCTCACACAAAAGAATCTCAAGGTTTGGAGTGAGGTAAATTAATTTCTCCTTAGACCGAAATTCCAATGGAAGTTCTTCGAGAGGTTGGGTAAATGGATTGCTTCGATACTTTCGATGTTGTGAGAAAAGACGCATATTTTAGTTGGAACGCGTAGGGACATCTTATTTTCACATGACCCACACGGTTCTAGAGTGTGAAAGTGTCACTTGAGTAAATGTGAATTTACGGTTGTATCTGCCGTATTTCCACTGAGAACTTTCATGATTGCTTTTGCGATATCTTTGCCAACACGTGCTTGAGCTTCAAGGGTGGCTGCACCAATATGTGGAGTGCCGTGGAAATTTTCATGAAGAATCAGTTGGTTTCCCTCGGAGACTGGCTCCTGTTCGAAGACATCCAGTGCTGCAGATGATATTTGCCCAGAGTTCAGAGCATCAAGCAATGCCACTTCATCGATAATTCCACCACGTGCACAATTCACGACATGGTTGCCGCAGGGAATTCCATCACGAGATTTACCGGGCATCATTGCCATTCGTTCTGAATTTACCAAATGATGTGTTTCCTCAGTAAAGTTGCAGTGAATGGAAATGTGGGTACAATTTTGAAAAAGTGTATCGATATTCTTGTGCAATGTCGTGTTTTGTGTTTTTGCGACTTTTGCTGGGAGGTACGGGTCGTAAGTATGGACCTCCATTCCAAGCAACTGAGCAACAGAACCGACGCCTTGTGCAATTCGGCCAAATCCAATGAGCCCTAGGTCCTTGCCAAACAACTCTGTCCCCTTCATTGCCTTCTTTTCCCATTTGCCCAAGCGCATACTACGGTCTGCTCGTGGTATGTGACGAAGGGAGGAAAGTAAGTGGCCAATGGTGAGTTCAATCACAGATTGTGTGGATGCACGAGGTGCATTAACAACCGGTATGTTCAGTTCAGCTGCAGCGGTGATGTCGATATTATCGACCCCGACGCCTGCTCGACCAATCACTTTCAGTCGAGAACCAGAATTCGAGAGAATTTCTCGACTAATTTTCGTAGCACTTCGAACAACTATGGCATCAAAATCTTTCAAAGCACCTGCAAGAAGGTCTTTCTCTTTAATGAATTCAAGAACGACTTCATGACCAGATTTTTCAAGAAGAGCGACTGCATCTTTTGACATACCATCAGTGACAGCAATTCTTGCCATAGGGCGTGTTCCACGATAAGGGACATCAACCTTGGCCTTGAGTGACTCAAGAACCCCATGTTTGAAACGCTCGTCCATGCTCGCCAAACTGAGGCAGAATGGCAACTGTAGACACCAACTCGCTGATATGGGCTGCAGGGCTCCTATCTATTCCACTGTTACTCGCTCTTCCGATGCGAATTGGATGGAGATTATTCATCGGTGTTGGCCACGAAGCATCGCAGTACAGGAATACTGTGTTGCAGATTATCGATGCTGGGAGGCAAGTCGCTCCGTTTCGAGCCACTTTAGACGATATTGCTCGTAGCCTGCATATTCGACCCAACCACCAACGCCTCATAGAAGCAGACTTATTTCACCCGCTAACCGTTTCACATTTCCTTTTACTTCCAGCGATTATCATTTTTCCACTTGCAGCAATCATGGCGTTGCCAGTAATCGTCGTAGGATTACCAGTGTTACTAGTCATCGAATATATTTTCATTCGGAAGGAAGTTCTTGTCAAGGGACTCAAGGCGATTGAAAAATTGATGCACTGGCAAATCATTCACATCCCCAAACCACATCGAGGTTTGTCCGAAGATAAGGCGAAGATGAATGAATTTTCTCAGCATGTAATACATTTCAATCATGTACCTCAGGGTGCCTTCTTGGGATTATTTGCATGGTTAATTGTTCATTGGACATTCAAATTTCAATCATTCGGAATTGAAATTCTCTTTTCGACCATGCTCTATATCGTCTTGCTAGGAGCACTGGGTGTATTGAATGCTGCATTTGAATCAGATTTAGTGTTCGTTGACCCATCCAAGGGAAGATTGGTACCCGTAGACCAGTGGCTGGAGAGCATTCTCAAACCGCTGGTAGGAATTGGATTGGTGTTTCTCATCGTTCGCAACTTACTTGATGAAGCCCGCGATGGTAATGCCACATTGTTTGCATTGACGATTCTCGGCCTACTGTATGGTGCAGCAGTCGTCGGTATTGCATTCCGATGGGGCTACTCAATTTGGAGAGGGTCACGTGTTCGTGATGAATTTGGTGCTCAAGTCATCGAAACTCTCAACCCATTATCGTATGACCTTACGCGCTCCAAAGGACGAATTGAGTTTCATGTACGCATGGTGATGAAAGAGAGGATGAACGGATTGAACCAAGCGCCCATAGAGCAACTGAGTTTTGCAGATTTACAGGAATTGCCATCAAGTGAGAACAGAGGAAAAATCCCCGATAACCCATTATGAGTCTATTCAAGTGTTGCATCAAGAATTTCTTCCTTGTCGGTTCTCACAGGATTCATTTTATACAGTGTGAATCCTAACCCAAAGCCACACAAAAGGAAAACAAGCATCGAGAA
>JASLVU010000166.1 GCA_030741225.1 Candidatus Poseidoniaceae archaeon
GCGCTTATCGTTTGGTAGGCCGGAGTGGTGGAGGACGAAACGTCCTTGACATAATATCGGAAACTAGCAACTCCACTCCCAGGTGATTGGTCGCTTGCTGTTCCGAGGTTGATGGAAACTGCACCATTCCCGTGATAACCGTTGACCAAGTTCTGAACGGAGGGCGCCGAGGTCATCGTTGGAGCAACCAGATCGATGAGAAGGGCCGCCGACCGAATTGAATTGGCATAGTTGGGGTCTGGGTTTCCACTCATGGTTACGGCATCATCCCTTGCAAGAGCATAAGCGTAGTATGTTCCTGAACTTCCAGATGGCGCCGTCAAGGTATAACTCGCCGAACAGGATGAGCCGCCGCTGCAACTGTATTTGTTGTTGGCAGAGAGGATGGTTGAGTCTGACACGCCAGAAGATTGGGATGAAAGGAGGAAATACACGGCATCCATACCTGCGTGAGTGTCGGTTGCTGAACTCGAGACTTGGACGCTGTTGGAGTTGCTCCAAATAGAGGATGAATGGGAACTTGAGGTCACGCTTGAAATTGAAGGTCCCGTCGTGTCGATCCGGAGAGTTCCTTGCGATACTCCGGAGGGGTTACCTGCATTGTCCACGGCACGGATTTGGATGGTATGCGTACCGGTGGACAAACTTGTGCTGGGTGTGTAACTCGTAGAGGTGCCGGTGGACACCCAACCCGAACCGAGGTTGATGTCATAACGTGCGATGCCACTGCCTTGGTCAGTGGAAGCAGACCACGTAATAGTTGGCTTTCCATCCTCATTTACCCAATTCGTGTTGAGGTTTGGGGCTCCCGGGGAAGTGGGCGCACAATTGTCAAAGTTCAATGTCTCAGAATCTGAGTCGGAATTTTGAGGGCTCGCAGCATCTTTGACAGTGAGTTTGATGGTGTTTGAACCACAAGTCAGCCTGTTTGAATAGGAACTTGCTGACAAACTCGTTGTCGAGCTTGAGTATGTTCCAACGGTATTTCCGTTCACTTGGATGGTAAACGGGGAAGAAGCGAGGCCTGCGTGGGCATCGCTTCCACTCCAGGAAAGTGTGGGGACAGAAGTATACCATTGAGAACCTGGATTATTTAGACTTGCCGTAGGGGCGCACTCGTCAAACGAGATGACATGGCTGCTGCTGGACCATTTCCCTGAGTTTCTGCCTGCTTTATCCTCAAAATAAACGTGAAGATAATTTCTACCGCATAAAGTAGGCTCTTGATTAATCGAGGAACTTGTGGTGGAAAAATAGCCGGAGCTTGGTGCAGACGAGCCGGTTGAAAATCTGTAATACCATGTATCGGCGCCGCATGCAGCCGATGTTGAAAATGAGGCAGAGACGCCTGAACCTATCCATGAATTGGTGTTGGATGGTGAATTAACTTGAACACTTGGATAGATGTTCGATATCGGACTGGTCGAACTCGTTTTGTCTCTCCATTTGATACGGAGTTCTTTAACATCAAACTCTTCACCTGCAGCAACATCAACTTCAACAGTAACTTTTCCAGAGGAATCTACCGTATTGCCTGAAACCCAACTTGAAGTAGCAGTTGAGGTAGATGAACTTGATGATATTGAATTTGCGTAACTCCATCCTGGACCCCCCCATTTGTAAAAATAGAGATCTCCTCCGCTGTATCCATCGGTATTGTAAACATACTCTAATTGGGTATCAACGCAATCGTATTTGCTCGAAGAGACTCCGACAGGCAGTTCCCAAGTTGCAGAACCAGCTGCTGTGCCTTGGGAAATGACTAATCCTTGATTTGGGTAATCAGTCCAAATACTAGAGGTTGTGGTTTGTCCGTTGGTATAACTGGCAGTATCTCCATCTCTCCAACTTCCTGAACCCGATGCTGCTTCGGCAGGCTGGACGAGTGGCACAAGGAGGGAAATCAAGAACAAACTAACGAGAAAATAGGCATGTCTTTGCACAGGTTGTCTTAATTTACACCACATTTAATGCTTTTTAACAAATACTCTCCCTGCTTGGTGCATCATACTTCTAACCTCGTTCAATTCTCGTCCAAGTCAACATCACAACTCTTCAGTTGTACCCCTTCTGTAGCAATTAAACAGGAGTATATTTTGGACTTAGAGGTGTCCGGATTTTGGGCGACGAAAAACGAGCACTGAGAGTGCAAAAAGGGATGGTGGACGTTGTGGGATTTGAACCCACGACATCTTGGTTGCAAACCAAGCACTCTTCCAACTGAGCTAAACGCCCCTGTAATCAGCCCGTCGAGTCAATCCTTTTTGAGTCTTCACCTCAAAGGAACTCGATTCAAACGGCATCTATAGTCGCATCTCGGTCTGGACCGACACCGACACTGGTACAAGGAACGCCTACAATGGCTTCGACTTTCTTGATGTATTGCTGAGCTGCAGATGGTAATGCCGCATAGCCCATTCCGTCTTGGTTTGCCTTCTTCGCCATACCCAGCCATTCCTCAAGAGAATGTGAGGGGAAACCAGGCATTGAGACATAAATTGGTTTACAACGTTCCAGTGCAGAAGCACTGGCCGGCATTTCAAGAATTTCTTGTCCGTCCAATTCGTAGGCAACGCAAATTTTGATTTCATCAAGTCCACCAAGTACGTCAAGTTTCGTGAGCGCAAGTCCAGTAAAGCCGTTGATTCGATGTGCATGGCGCATGACAACAGCATCAAACCATCCACACCTTCGCTTTCGACCGGTGGTTGTGCCAAATTCGTGCCCGACAGTACCCAGATGCTCTCCGACTTCATCTTCCAATTCAGTCGGCATTGCCCCATGGCCAACACGAGTAATGTAGGCTTTTGTGATTCCTATAACATCTTCAACGTGTCCTGGATGGATTCCTGCTCCATGTGAAGCATTACCCCGGGATGTGACCGATGATGTCACAAATGGAAATGTGCCTTGGTCGATATCCAAAAGACAGCCCTGCGCACCTTCTAAAATCACATGCTCACCCAATTTCAAAGCGTTATCGAGCATTAAGCCAGTGTTTCGTATGGATGTGTTGTAAGCATCCCAAATCCATTGAACATCAGATTGAAGTGATTCAACAGTAATACGTTCACTGGAACCTGCTGCATCAAGGGTTGCGTTCATTCGTTTTGTCGTAGATTCTGCCCAATGGGCATCACCAACAACTTCTGAAATATCTCCAAACCTCAAACCGATGCGATTGATTTTATCTGCATATGTGGGGCCAATTCCTCTACCAGTTGTACCAATTTTCTTGTCAAGACTGTCCAAATAGCGATGGAATGGGAGAATCACATGAGCTCTCTCGCTGATGTACAACCTTTCACCACGAGGGTCTTCTCCCGTTGATTCTTGCCACCCGGTAAGTTCAGAATCGAGGACCCAAGGATCGATGACCATGCCGTCTCCAAGAACCAAGTGGCACTCCTTTCGAGTAATTCCGGAAGGCAAAAGATGGAATTTAAGCACTTGATCACCCAAGACAACCGTATGTCCGGCATTGTTACCACCTTGAAATCGATAACAAGCGCACCGCCCGCCTCATCCAAGTCAGTGAGATCCGTGGGGTACTCAGACTGCATATAGACGACGGAGAGCCTCTGGTCAGCGCCCGTGAAAG
>JASLVU010000167.1 GCA_030741225.1 Candidatus Poseidoniaceae archaeon
AGCAGCACTACCGACAAGTGCTAGTCCACATGCACCTCCGATACCAATCAGTGCTTCGTTGTGGGATTCACCGGATTCACGACCTTCTCTGTATCGTTCAGTTACGTGAATGCAATAGTCAATACCGACTCCCAAAGATATTGTCGCAATAGTAACCGTTACAATGTTGAGTGAGGAGCCAGCCATGTACATAAGGCCGTACAACCAAACGACGACCAAAAGAATCGGGACAAGGGTGACGCTGGCTTGCTTGAAGGACTTGAACCCGATTGATAGGGTAATAAACACGAACAGTGAGCCGAGGAGCAGTGACGATTGCATTTCATCTTGCATTGTCGTTGAAGCAACAAAACGAGTCACTGGACGGCCAGTGGTCATGACCCAAGTCAGAGGTTTATCCTCGCTGACTTCACCCGATTCCATACGGTCTCCGGTTGATAGATTGGTAAACGAAGAGAGGTCTCTCCAAACTTCTTCCATGCCTCCCGCCATACCGGGGAAATCTTCTGGGGCAGTCATCCCAAATCGGATTAACATACGTTCATACACCGCATCTTCGCCGTTGATATCGAGCCATGGCTGCGTTGGGTCGAGTTCGACTTTAGGAGCGATATACAAAGCAACAATACTGGGAGGGATGTCTGGAATTGGCCCGACTCCTGGTACGCCGTTAAGAGATAAAAATCCGTAGAAGAATGCCAAACATTCCCGGTCTGTTAAATCCATCAATGGTCCGTTACCGGCTGTGGAGCAGTTCATCCCATGACCCGTTTCATTGACTTGCCATCCAGCCGCTTCAAACGGCGTAGGGTCAAGAACCAGCGAACCTTGAGCGGCCAAGACCATCTCATCCAGTGCTAGAATATCGATAGTACCGTCCGGCTGTCGAGTAATTTTGTCCGGAACACCTTCTGGTAAATCGTCCATGTCTTGTCGGAAGGTATCGATTGCGGCAAAAACCGCTGGGTCAAGGATGTCACCTTCAATGAGAAGATTTGCCGGTTCACCCTCATCGGCAAACCGCTGCGAAATTTCTTGAACTCCAATGGCAAAGTCAGAGCGCTCATCAAGGAAATCCTCAACAGCAAAATCACCTTCAAGTTGGGCCATGCCCCAAGCAGCGGGTACCGTCAACAAAAACGCAATAGATGCAATGATTACCGAGTTTTTGAATGTTCCAGAGCCGAGTGCAATCTTTTTTAGCCAGCGTTCTGGAATGAGATGAGTAGTGTCTCCAGATTCCTCAATGTTCATCTTTCGCTCTTGCATCCATTTGTCGACCGAAAGACGGATGAGAGGTACCCACAATCCAGTAAGAATAAACGCAGACAAGATACCTAATGCTGCTTCAATACCGAAAGATCTCAGCACGGCAATGTCGCTGAATACATTGGCTGCAAAGGCTGCCATAGTTGTAATCGAAGTCAGCATGATTGCGCGCCCAACACGTTGCAAGGTTGTTTGTGCAGCTTCTTCTGGTGTGAAGGATTTGGCGCGTTCTTCCTTGTACCTGTGCAGCGCATGCAATGAGTCATCAATGCCAAGTGCAAGTACGAGAATCGGGAGTAAATTTGAGAATTGAGAGCGTGCAATAAGAGAAAGACCGAACCATGAGGTGAGGCTCGAGAAGTGTCCAATCATGCCCTGCATCCAAAGCAAAGCGGTTCCAAGTGCAAACATGACAATTACAACATCGGTCAGTCTTCGCAGGCTCACATACAGCAGACCAACGATGGCTATTCCCATCAGCAGGACAAGTCCACCGCTTGCCTGCAGCTCGCGATTTACTTCGACGTTCACACCTTGACCAAGCAACAGGGTAATGGTGGTTCTGTCGTTCGAGCGTAGGTGGCCTTCAAGGTCCATGTACGACCATTCTGTTGAACAACCGTTCCCTTCACTCATTTTTTCCAAGCAGTACTCTTCCGAATACTGAGGCGGGTGGAGAACCAGGGAACCATCGGCAACTCTGTATCCGCCAATTTTAATGCCGTCGTCAGAAAAGTCGAGGCTTTTTTCTTGTAACGAATCTTTCCAAATGACTTCCCAACCCATTTCTTCAAGCATGCCCCGGTCAAATTGAACGAGTAACCATGTCGAAGAGGCAGACCATCTTCCAGCGGCGTACAAGGCGTTCTCCCATGAACCGTTGCTTGTCAGTGACCCTCCAACAGGTCCCGTTTGAAGAGCATTCATATCTGCAACAAATCCTCTGTCCAGCGACAACCATCGCAGGAAGTTGTTGTCGGATGCCTCTGCCATTCGTGCTGCAGCAAGGTCGATGTGTTGTTGGGTAACATTTGTGTCATCAAATTCGAGGCATTCCAATACGCCACAATCCGTCCAGTTCGTTGGTGGTTCAGTTACCACGCCAAGGGTCGTAAGTCCTGGTTGGGTGAGAATTGACGACCCGTTCATGAATCCACGAAAGTGGTCGGATAGAGAAATAGCTCCAGGAGCCTGGTTGCCTGTAACATCGTTGACGAGCGGTTTCATCGCTTTACTGAGAGGATGCTCGTGAACCAAATTGACTTTCGAATCGATCTCCTGTAGCAGTGTCAAATTCATGATTCCAGCAGTTGGGGCGTATATTCCCCCCCAAGGTTCACCCGCATCAAGCATCTCGGTGGCGCTTGGAAGAGAGGCGTAGTCGGGTGCACCGTCGCTCATCCGTGGCACAGGAGTCCATTCTTCCAACGGGGGAACGTAGGCCGGGTCACGCGCTGAAACCAGGAATCCAAGGATGATTTCGGAATTTGCAAACTCCTTGTCAATTATTGATTGTGCTTCAAGTTCTGGAGAATCCATTTCGTAAGATTCCATATCAATGGGTTGGAGCGCCGTAAGCGCCCCAGGAATCATCAGTAGAGTGAGAAAGAAAACAGCAACATGGACTCTGTTGCGATGAGGGATGAGCCATTTGGCAAATGCAGCAAATGACCGTTTCATAACCGATGCTTCGGTCTTCTCCTTTTGAACTCATGTTTTCAACTGAACCCCAAATCTATCATCGTTGCTTTCAAACACCGTCTCGTTTTGGAACGGATATGGCTATACTCATCATCTTGAATCACCAACCGTACGATGGAACCGATGTCACTTGGAACGCTCTTCGCTTGGCTCGTCAATTGAACAACGATGGAGTCGAAGTTCGATTGTTTTTGATGAACGATAGCGTTGACTTAGCGCGTGATGGTATTCAACCGCCAGAAGGCATTGAGGACATGGTAGCGATGACGAAGGAGTTGATTGCCAACGGCGTCCCAGTCAAAGTCTGCGGAACCTGCCAAAACCGATGTGGAGTGCTCAAGGGTCAGCCCTATTACGAAGGCGCACAATTCTCAACCATGGCTGAATGTTCAGCGTGGGTTCAGAGCAGCGAGAAAGTCCTCACCTTCTAATCAGAGATTTAACTCGGCAGTAAGCGCATCTGCCAGATAGTGGTATTCATCGACGTGATTGTAGAGTTGAGCAGAGATTCGAATGTAACGCCCCTTGGGCGACTCCCAAGTCCATACGGGGATTTGGATGCCGTATTTCTCCAAAAGCACTTCATGAAGCGGATCTGAATCATGCAACGGAATTCCTCC
>JASLVU010000168.1 GCA_030741225.1 Candidatus Poseidoniaceae archaeon
ATGTTACGGATAAGCCTGAATCTGTCAACGCTGCCGTCAATTATTTCAATTCGGAATCCCCTGCTGAGCAGAGATCAAAAACAAAGAAGATCGACGTAGAAAAGTCCGAGAATTTCTGGGACAGTGTCGATGACAAATCCGACGAGGCTTGACACACGAATTAAAAAAAAGTGATACGAGGCGTGAAAACTGTGGCAGCTATGGACGATGATGGGGTTTCAGAAGAACAGAACCCTCTGCGATCTCTGTGGAAATATGTAGCGGGTTCAACACTTGTTGCATCGATGTGTTGCCTGCCATCCGTAGTTATGGTTATGTTTGGCCTGGCAACTGTTTCAACTGGAGCGGCTTTATCCGATACGTTGTATTGGGGCGAAGATGGATTCGGTTGGTTCCGCGGCACAATGCTGTTGTTAGCGCTTCTTTGTGTTGTTTGTGGACTTGTGTTCTATTTCCGTAATCAAGGCATCTGCACACTGGATCAAGTGAAGCGAGAACGACGTAAAGTCATCAACACCTCATTGCTTGTTATTTCATTATCGTACCTTCTGTACCTGCTGTTCAACTACGTGATTCTCACAGAACTCGGTATTGCAGTCGGCCTGCCATGGGAGTCGAGTCGTGAGTCCTATATGTTCTGGAAGTAATCACACTCGACCGGATGTGGTTTTGCAACCAACACCCCAATCTTGTTCCTGCATGGCCTTTCTTGTAGCATCAAGCAAATCATCCTCAGCAGTCCTCAACATCATCGATTCAGAACGCCATGCAAGAGCGATTCGCGACCCACTAAATTCCCAATTTTGCAATTGAATTTTTGAATTTTCAATTGGAATATTACAAATTCCTTCTTCAATTGGAATTACAATTTCACGCGGGTTAAGATGCATTCCTAATTGCATGGCTTTTTGTACAGATTCTTTCGAAGTCCAAAGACGAATAGCTTGCTCTGGATGATTCTTCAACCAAGCGAGTTCTTCACCCTTGCACATGAGGTCAAAGGCATTGGGTGAAATCCCACGTTGAGCGGATTCACCATCTATACCAATCGACCAACCCGCTTCAATGAGAGCGACATATGCCCAACCGTCCGAGTGGCCAATGCTGATCGAAGGTAAAGGCGTATTCAGCCACAAGCCAGGCAGATACGAAAGTATTGGAGCACGATGTTCGGTTCGGCGAATTTCCAATACGTCATCATTTAGGCCCCATTGGGTCAAAGCATGTCCCAAAAGCCATCGACCTGAAAGATGTTCGTCCCGACGCTTTTCTACAACAAAAGTCGCAACTTCGTCGGCAGAAGCTAGACTCACATTCTCAAGTTCTCGTGGCATCACAGGGCAACGAAAGCACATTGCACGAACGGGTAATGGGTGAGGAGGAAAAATTTCCTCAAATGAATTCATAAGAATCACCGATCAAGGGTGAAGGCGTCTTCTGGTGCTACCGGAGCCATACTCTTGAGTCGCAATCCCTTCAAGGCCAAAACAGGTGCATCATCATCTCCGACAATAACAACATCATGAACGGTAATTCCCGCATCCTCAACAGCAGTACGCAAACTTCGCATTCGTAAAACCTCGTTCTTCTCAGGTACTCGAAGCATGGTAGACCACTGAATTCCTACCGGCAAGGAGGAGAACCCTTCAGACTCCATGGCCACCAATCCCGCATTTTGGAAACCAGCCTCGATGAGCATAGGTAAGGCTTCTAACAACACGACTTCACCTTCTGATTCAAGAGTAAACTGGTCAATGAGTGGCAATTGATGACGCATGAGAGCGATTCCATCAGCACCCGGCATGCTTTCGTCACCAATCCCTCGCAAAACGCCTCCATGGGATTGGAATCGGGGGCCATGGAAATATCGACGATAGATGAACGAGGGCAGTTCAGTCAATTCACCAAGAGCAGGTGTGCCTAGTTGCGGCAAAGAATCGACCTCACTCTGAAGGAAGGGACCTAAATCTTCTCGGCGTTCAACAACTCGAACGATAGCTTTGTGATGCTCTCGTTCCCCAAAGTGTTCGCCCTTGGAATTTTTCAAATCCGAGAGAAGGCGGCATTCAATCCAACTCATCTCACCATCGCTACGTATGAGTTCTGCATGGATTCGAACGGTCATCGCACCTTTCATCAATTTCACAGGCAAGCCAAAGGAGACTTTTTCAAATCCAGCCAAACAAGCAGAGGGGCGCAAAAGCAGAGCATTTTGTGCAAACATCTCCAAGGCCATTACTCCGGGATGGTACGGTACACCCTCGATAGCGTGGTCAGAAAGGAATGGGTGCAAGGCGACCGATAGTGTCGTCTGCGTTATCAAAGACTGCCGCTCATGAACTGAAAGTACTTTGTCAACAAATGGGAATCGGTATGGATCTGACATGATTTCGGCCATTTCAGCCGGTAGTCGCAAGGGTGCGTCTCTAAAGGCCCCAAATGCATCCATCGTTCCAAGGTTTCCACAACCAAGTACCCGGCGCTTTCCGCCCCTCAGTGCTTCATCAACAAAGAGTTCCACCCCTCGGTCAACCGAGATTGTGTCGATACCCGCAGCATCAAACACCGCTTGGAAAGAACCTCTCGTTGCCATACCAACATCTCGCCAACCGGTCCATGCAACGGCAACGGCACGACATGAACCACTAGCAGTAAGTCGCGCCATTTCGGCATCAAGAACGCTGTTTGCTGCAGAATAATCGGTTTGACCGTTGTTTCCAAATCGGCCTGAAACACTGGTGAAGCAAGATGCAAATCGCAATTCGCCTCCCGATGCTTCAACAGCAGCAAGCAAGGAATTCCATCCGTCGACCTTAACACGTACAACTCGGTCAAACACATCGTAATCCTTTGCTGCAACCAATTTCGAATCTTCCAGCCCTGCACCGTGAACGATGCCAGTTATCGGACGATTCAATCCACGGCCAAGTTCGGTTAATCCTTCAACATCCATGACATCAACCGAATGGTATGATGCATGGTTACCTGTTTCCTCAATCGTACTTATGGTAATGAACACGTCTCTGCTTCGAGCGAATTTTTGCCATGCATTGTTCCATTCCACCATGGTAACTTTGCCGCTTTCACTCTCAGAAATCAGTTGTTCTCGAAGCTGATTTTTTCGTTCAGTAAGTTGAGCATCCGACCATTCCACCCAATCTTTGGTTTCTTCAAGAAGGCTTGAACGCCCCAATAAGACGAAGTGGGCTCCAACGTTGAGAGAGTGACATGCAACACCGATAACTGATGCTGCAGTAACTCCAGAACCCCCTCCCGAAACGATCCAAGTATCATCGGATTTCAACGGTGTCAATTCTGCTTCTAGGTCTTCTGCAAATGCTACCAAAGTCCATCTGCGACCATCCCTATCAAGGCCAATTTCCACATCTCCTCCAATTTCAAACAAATCTTGAGCAATCATGTCCGCTGCTTGCTCGGCATCAAGAATCAATTCAGGATGAAGGTCCAATGCCCGCATTCGTAGATGGGTTTGCTCAAAGAAGTACGACTTGGTTACTCCTGATGCTGCACATTGAACAGAATTAAACCGTTCTCCAATGTTACCGTGTCGACCGTCCATAGCGGTA
>JASLVU010000169.1 GCA_030741225.1 Candidatus Poseidoniaceae archaeon
GTGATAGACCTTCATGGGCAATCTCAGACCGAGTTTCTTGGATATCAAATGGAAGTGCTGCTACCGCTACCACAATCGCCCCGGATTGTCGTGCCTGGCGTGCAAATTCATGAGCCGCACCGGTTCCAGTTCCTCCGCCCAAACCGGTGAGGAGAAGAACCAATTCTACGGGTTCCAAAATCGTGCGGGCAAGTTCCGAATATCCTCGCATGCGCTGTTCAGCCAAGGGTGGAAGTGCAGCACAACCCATTGAATCGAGTGCATGACCCAAGCGTAGAACATGAGCTGAATCACAATTTTGGAAACTGGAATCGTCCGCATCAACGAGACATAGGTCTGCAGAACCGTCGCATCGAGAATACGCTCCTTTGGCCCATGAACATCCAATACCGCCTACGCCGGTAATGAGGATGTTTGAGGCCTCCATGACGGTCCATTGAACCGAACCTCAATGAACTTTGGCCGATGTCCGTACTCAAATATATCTCAAGTAACGCCGACGGGCGTCCCTCGCCCAAGCATTGTCCGGCTCGAGGAGCAAGACTCGGTCGTAATATTCAATTGCAGTCTCAAACTCTGACAAATGACGTCCGTACAAGTGCCCTAAATTGGAAAGAACAGGAATGCACTCATGGTCATCTTCAAGCATGGAAAGAAGCAGTTTTTCTGCTGCACCAAGATTATTGCGCAACATCATTTCTTCTGCCTGGTCAAGTTGCTCCAGTTGTTCGGGAGTCAACTCGTAAGTGTTTTCAAAATGCGCTGCCATGAAACTCCCAAATAAGCCAGTTCCTAATGGTTCATGAACTCTCTCGTAAAAAGCAATGAAAACTGACAATTATGAAGGTATTTTATCAATCCCGAAACGAACGGTTTAAGAACCCCCAAAACCGACTGAAATCGACCGACTGCGTTGATGTTGCCGATGGGTTTTGCTGGGAATGTTTAAGGGGCACTTACTGGTGGGTCTCTTCACAGGGTGACGCAATGCGCGGGAGCACACTTTCGATTCGTTCAGGAGCGGTCCTCGCTCTTGTTGTTTTGTTGTTTGTCCCAGGCCTTGCAACATCGCTGCACAGCGGGGTTGGTGGAGCCCAAGATAATGCTGGCGAAACTATTGATGATGTCGCAAAAGAAGGTTGCCTTTGTCATAATGAGGCTGCCGACAACTCCGTCCAAATCATTCTGGATGATGTTCCGTTCGCTTGGATTGCTGGAGAAACCTACACGATGAATTTGCAGATTATTGGCGGTCCCGCAGCATCAGGAACCTACACTGCCGGATTTGCAATGCGAGTGACGCACGGCGTTCTTGCTGGCGACAACCTGCAGAATTGGGATAACGATGTCACAACATTGACGCACACCGATGGATCAGCATCGGTTGCCGACCGATTGTGGACACTGACATGGCAAGCACCTGAAACCGGCAGCGGTGTCGTGAACTTTTGGATCACTGGTAATGCAGTCAACGGCGACCAACTCAACAATGCTGGCGCTCAAGAAGACAAGTGGAATCAGCTTTTGTTTACTCTCCAAGAAGGCAGTGATGCGACCACCGCACTTGGCACTCGGACACTCTTTGCTGGCGATGGCAATGTGAGTCCACCGGAACCCGAACACCACGGTGTCGACCTTCACCATATGGGCGCTTCCATGCGTGCACACTGGCTGGGGCTTCTCGGGTTTGGCGCCGTGATTCTGGTCATTATTTTCGCTGGAATCATGCTAAGATACAGTTTCTCGACTTCATACACTGGCCGAACAAACCAACTTCGACTCCGATACAAACTCATGCGCAGAGGTGACCAATGATGGACGATACAATCACAACTCTCTTGCGAAAGGTTGCCAGTGGAAAGGTCAGCGTCGAGGATGCTCGAACTGCCTTGGAAGACGCCTCCCTCACAGAGGATCAAATGCAATCAGCAATCGACCATGGAGTGTTTAATCTCGCAGAGTCGGGGACTGTCGTAAGTGCATCACTCGCTCCTTCAGGTGGCTCAAATCTCATCATGATTTTCTTTGTGTGGGGCATCTTTTGGTCCTGCTATTGGGTTTTCTCGATGATTTATGGACTTGCCAAAGGGTGGGATCAACAACAACTTGCCTATCATCTTGCGATGATGTTGGTAACTCTTTGTTTGATGGGCATGGCATACTTGAAATTCGTCCTCCCCGACACGATTATCGTCAAACATGGAATGAACAAATTCGTCCCTGAACATCAGAAGGACTGGAGAGAGTACAAGTGGTGAGTTCTTATGGCACGTGAATACAATCTCAAACCAGCTCCTCGTGCAGGAGAAGATGCCTCAGCCGGTACTTCTGCAACCATCAACCGCAGACAGTTCTTGAGGTATGGGTTCAACACAGCGACTGGAGTACTTGCAGCCTCACTTGGAGTCCTCGGTTTTGCTGCAATTTTACTTCCGCCAGGCGGCAGCAATGAAGGTGAACTCGCTGTCAAGTTTTGGGCTAAAGGTCGCGAAGATGAAGCATGGTACGGTGCTAAGCATGAGCAAGTCATGACCCGCCAAGATTTCGTTGATGAAGCTGCAAAATCAAACACCGGAACCTCCGGTGCTGCTGGAATTTGGAACGGAGTCCCTGTTGTCGTGACTTAAGTAAGTCACAGCCAATACGCAAACACACCTACCTCCAACGGCAAGGCCCGTTTCCAATACACTGAAGGTGTCGATGAAACCGGAAAGACAATCGGTCATTTCGAAGACCTTAGCGACCTTGATCCCCGACTTATCCCATCAGACAATCTGGTCATGATTTTCGGACGTTGCACACATTTGTGTTGCATTCCTGGATGGCAGTTGGTTTCCAATTCATTCACTGATGATTCTTGGACTCCAGGCGGTGGTGACGATGGAGGCACCAAACTCTTCTGTATTTGTCACTCATCAAGGTTTGACCCTACTGTTCTTGAAATGAACACAAACAGAAACCGTTCAAACGGTTCCACATTCAATTACGCAGGAATCCGGAAAGCAGGAGGACCTGCCCCCGTTGGTTTACCCATAATTCCTATTCAAATGAACGGCGATGTTATCGAGGGCATTGTAGATTATCTCGACTGGTACACATACTGTGACTGAGGTGTAAAAAATGACAACAATGTTTTGGGTTCTGTGGTTTTTCATTGCTTTCGTTGTTGTTCTTGTGGCATTGACACTGCGACAAGAAAGCAGCGATACTCCTCGAAGAGAAATACTTCGAGCAGTCGAGTCGACTGGCAAAATGGGCTTTGCTGAACGACTTTTCCTTTGGATATTCTCTTGGCTCGATACTCGATTTAGACTCCAGGACTATTGGAACATGTCAAAAGGTGCATACTACAATATGCACCGACAAATGCCTCTCTCGCACGCTGAAAAGTACAAACTGCGAATTATTTGGTATTGGTATCCACTGTACTGCTTGGGCGGAATTTCATTCCTGTCGTTCATTATTTTGGTCGTTACTGGAACTGTTCTCGGAATCTACTATGTTCCCGGGGGCGAGGGTGACCCTTCACCAGCCTACGCCAGTATGCAGTTCATCATGACCGAACTTCCGTTTGGCTACATCAT